>JACMNW010000340.1 GCA_014378345.1 Pseudorhodobacter sp.
GCGGCATTGGCGGCGGCAGCCACAGAAAGACTGACAGATGCAGACTTGATTTCAGCCGTGCAAAGGGCAGGCAAGCTTTACGCGCCATTGATCCCCAAGAACCGCTTTGGCGCGATGGTGCGTCGCATCAAGGCAAATCCGGGTGTTCGCATTGCGTGGCAAATGCGCGCTCGGGTGAAAGGCTGACCTCAGTTTGCCGGTGCAGGCAATACCGGTGCCTCCGCAACAGGCACCTTTGCTGCAGGTCCTGACACACTGGCAACGGACGGGGCATCCGCACCCCTTATCTTTGGTTTGGCGGGCAGGCCAACCCATTCCGGGTTTTCCAAGATCCATCCTTCGATCTTTTTGGCGGCGTTATACGACAAAATCTCGATCTGCTTTTGGCGCGACCGGGTCAGGCCAGAGCCGATGACAGTTGCCCCAGAGAAGTTCTCAAATATAGTGAATTGCTTACCTTCAGCATTCAGTTTGGTGCCGGACGCATCATCAAAGAATGAAACAGAAACGACCAAAACCGATTTTGGCGCAGCCACTACCGGAATGCCCGGAGGTGCCAGCGCGAAGCCATCAACCGCGATGCCGATGTTGTAAAGCTTGGTGCCGGAATAGCGGCCAAAGCGCGCATCGACGGCTTTAATCAGCGAGGTTTCCCATTCTTCCTGGGTGGCGGGGCGGGAAATTGGCACCTTTTTCATATTGTCGGCAACAACGATGTTAAGCCCCAATTCGAAGTTGCCCAGTGGCACAGGGGCTTCGGCAAGATCGTTTTTCTGGCACGCGGCCAGAAGGTAGGCTCCCAGCAGAACGGCTGTCAGGTTGCGAAGGTTCATTTGGGGTTTCCCATAACTTTGCTGTTATTCACCAGTGAAGGGATACCTGCTTCGCCTTCTTCGCGCAAGACGGGGGGGTTTGTTGCATGCCGGGGCCGCGCTATATTGTGACACAGAGTGAAGGAGGCCCGTGATGACCGAGCAACGCCCTATTTCCAAGCCGCATCCGGTGCGGGTTCCACTTACGACGGTGCCCTTGGGCATATTCGGGTCGTTGAAGGCCGGGCGGCGCAATGTGTTGGAATTGATACCGGAAATTGCGACGCGCCAACCGATGTTATCGGGCAAAACAGGCAAACGTTGGCATATGGTGATGGATCCGGGGGCGTTAAAGCAAGTGCTGCGCGATAAGGTGGAGGATTATCCGAAATCGGTGGTGACCAAGCTGATCCTTGAACCGGCGATTGGCGACAGTCTGTTTGTGGCGGAAGGGCAAAATTGGCTGTGGCAAAGACGCGCAGCCGCACCGGTGTTTTCGCACCGCAATGTGGCGGCGTTAGCTCCGGTCATGACGGCGGCGGCGGAACGGGCCTGCGCGCGGATTGACGCAAGCGTTGGCGGCCGCGCCTTGGATATGTTTGACGAAATGGTGACGGCGACGTTTGAGGTGATATCAGACGTCACGTTTTCGGGCGGCGAAGGGTTCGAACGCGCCGCGGTGCACCGGGCGATTGAGACGTACATCGGGGCGGCGGCGAAGGTGTCTTTGCTGGATATAATCGGCGCGCCCGCTTGGGTGCCACGGCCATCGCGTGTCATTTCCGGCAAGGCCATGCTGGAGATGAAGCGGCTGGCGGATAAGGGGATTGAGCAGCGCCGGGCAGATGGCGCAAAACCGGTGCCGGATTTGCTTGATTTGCTGCTGGACGGGGAGGATCCCAAGACGGGTCGGCGGATGACTACGGCGGAACTTCGGGATAATCTGCTGACGTTCATTGTGGCGGGGCATGAAACGACGGCGCTGACGTTGGCTTGGGCGTTGTATCTGTGCGCTTTTGATCAGGGTGTTCAGGAGGCGGCGCGGGATGAGGCGCGGGCTGTGTTAGGCGACCGTGCGGCGACAGTTGCCGATATTGCAGCACTTCCGTTGGTGCGGCGGATTGTGGATGAAACATTGCGGATGTATCCGCCTGCGGCGTTTCTGTCACGGACGGCGATGAAGGCGGACACGCTGTGCGACCGCGAGATCAAGCCCGGCGATACCGTGGTTTTGCCGATTTACGCGTTGCACCGCCATCATCTGCTGTGGGACGATCCGGATCAATTTGATCCATCGCGGTTTGCGGACCCGAAAGCCATCGACCGCTTTGCCTATCTGCCGTTTGGCGACGGGCCGCGCATCTGCATTGGCGCGAATTTCGCGCTGCAAGAGGCGGTGATTATTCTGGCAACGCTGCTGGCGCGGTTTCGGTTTGCGCCGGTTGTGGGGAAGGAACCAAAGCCCGTGATGATCTTGACGCTGCGGCCGGAGGGTGGGGTTTGGTTGGTGGCGGAGCGGGTTTGAGGAGGGGGGTCTATGGGGGCCCTTGAAAAATTGTCACATGGGGCCTATAGGGGGTATAACGAAATTAAAGGAGGCCCCAATGGAAAACTGCATTCGTATCGAAGACCACGCAATATGGTTCAAGCACCTTCCAAGCCGAGAGACACTTGAGCGTCTGTCAGCACTGGAGCCTGAGGCCGAAGTGACCGTCGAGATAGATGGTATTACGGGCAAGTGGCAGCGCATGAAGCGCGGTGTAGATGGTCGGCCAACCGATGGAATTAGGCCAGTTGGCGAAATGAAAGCGATCTGGAACGACTGGTTTCGTAGTCGCAAGGGCGACAAGGTCACACTGCGCGTGTTGACGACGGTGGATGACTATCTTACCGCGCAGATGCCGTTATTCTCGGAATGGGCGAGCCCGGAAGATGACGAGGCGTTTCGTGATCTTTGAGCGCTTTGACACGGCAGTAGTGCCGTTTCCCTTTGCCGAACAAGCCGTTCTGAAACGCAGGCCCGTGGTGGTAATGTCGTCGCGGGAGTTTAACGAGGCGAACGGGGCCACTTTGGTGGCAATGATCACGACGGCCAAGGTGAGTGTGTGGCCAAGCGATATTGCGTTGGTTGATCTGGAAGCGGCGGGGCTGATGACGCCCTGCATTTTGCGTTGGCGGCTGACTACCCTGCCAAATGACCTGATCCTGCGGGCGTTGGGGCGGTTGAGTGCAGTGGACCGAATGGCCTGTGAGCGCGGGATGGCGGAGATGATTCTGGGGTGATGCGCGCTTTGGCAGCGACTGGATTTGAGTATTCGGGCGAAAAGGAAGTCGCTGAATTTCACGTAAACCGATTGTCCCTCGGGAATCCCCGTGGGGCCATCCGGCCTGCCGTCGCGCGGGCGGCTTGCCATTCTGTCAGGTTGGGTTCAGTCCGGGTGCGGCCTGCGGGGTCTTTCCAACTTAAGCCTTGGGCTAGGGTAAAGGTGGTGGCATCACTTAGCCCGCCGTCTTTGTATTTTTGCAAACGCACGCCTTTGCCGCGGGCCATTTCGGGCAGGTCGGATAGAGGGAATACGAGGAGTTTGCGGTTATCGCCGACGACGGCAACATGATCGCCGGTGATCTTGCGGCACAGGGCGGTTTTAATGCCAGCCCCCAGCGTTTGCACTTGTTTGCCGGTGCGGGTTTGGGCGAGCACTTCATCCGACTGAAGAATGAAGCCGTCGCCAGCGGTGGAGGCGATCAGGAGTTTTTCGCCCGCGCGGAAGATCATCAGATCGACAATTTCGGCATCATTCGGCAGATCGACCATCAGGCGCAGGGGCTCCCCCATGCCGCGACCGCCGGGCAGGTTGGCGCCGATTAAGGTGTAGAAGCGGCCGTTGGAGCCAAGAGCCAGGATTTTGTCGGTGGTTTCCGCGTGGAAGGCAA
>JACMNW010000341.1 GCA_014378345.1 Pseudorhodobacter sp.
CGCGCTTCGCCGCGGCCAAAGGGGGTTACTTCCAGCACGGTCACCTACCGCGCGCCGACCTTCAGCCCGGCCAGCGATGCCGCCTTGCCATCCAGCGTGTAGTAGCTTCGCGTGATGGAATAGCCGTTGCCGCCTGCAGGCTCCGGATCGGTTGGCACCCCGTAGACGGTGACGGTTATCGGAATGCTGGCCTTGGACCCGTTTTCCAAAACAATCGGGGCAGTTTGCGCATCCAACACCCGCACCAATGGCCCGGTCGCGGCTTGGCCATCAATGGTGATCCCGTCCAGCCCCGCGCCGTCAATCAGCGCATTCGCCGCCAGCAGCGCCCATGTTGCCTCTTGCGTCGACAGCGAATTGCCCGCCGCCGCAATGCGGTTGGTTAACGCTTCACGGTCGATTGCGGTTGAACCGGCCTCCATCGCCAGCGTCAGCACCGCCGCCGCATCACGGTAATTGGTGCCGTAATCGGCGCGGTAGATCTGTTCGATATCAGGCCCTTGCAGTGCATCCAACTTTGCCCCAGCCTTGCGGAACATCGCATCTGCCCGCACTTGGTCGCCGTAGCTGGCAAGCGCTGCGCCAAGCTGGGCTTGGGCGATTGGCGTCGCAAAGGCATCGCCCTTCACATCGGCATAATAGCGCAAATCGCCCACCGCTGCCGCCCCTTCGCGGGCCAGCACCATTAACGCATAAGCAAGCGCCTCGCCGCCATTGTCAAAATCAGCTTGGTAATTGACTTGATTGCGCAGGTTATCCAGCGCTTGGCGGAAGGCGATGTCGGGCACTGCAAAGCCATTTGCCTTTGCCCGGCTCAGGAAATCAGTGACGTAGGCATCAAGCCAGAAGTCACCTGAACCGGGCGACCAAAGACCAAAGGCACCGGATGACGATTGGTTTGACAGAACCTCAGACACGGCCTGTTCAACCCGTTCCTTGATGTTGTCCGCGCCCTTCAATTGCATGGCCTGTGCCATTTGATCAAAGTAAATCAGTGGCAGCGCTTTGGAGGTGATCTGTTCCGTACAGCCGTAGGGGTACCGGTCCAGCGATGCGAGCAGCCCCGGCGCGTTCAGCCGCGCAATTGGCCCGATGGCGAGGGACGCTTTGGCAGACCCAGCGTCCAGCCCAGCAAACGCCGCCTGATCAAAGGTAAGGTTTTGCCCCGCCGCCAGATCAAGCCGCGTGGTACGGGCTATTTCCGGATCATTGGTTTGCACAGGCACTTGCAGCGTTTTTTTCAGCACCTTGCCGTCCGGTGTGGTCAGCGCGATGTCGATGTTGTAAAGCCCCGCCGCATTTGCCGTAACCGGCACCGCAAACACCATCTTGCCCTTGTCGGCCAGATCAAAGCCGGACGGCACGTCGCCGAGTGTCACGCCAGCTGAGGATACATCCAACCCCATACGCCCCGATGGCCCAGTGGCATGCACTATTTCCAAAAGCACGCGGCTGGTATCGCCTGGCGCTAGGAACCTTGGCAGACTTGCCGTGACGACAACCGGATCGCGCACCAGCACATCTGCCGAGGCTTGACCCACGCCCTTGGCAGACCATGCCACCGCCATCACTTTGACCGTGCCATTGAACGCGGGCAGATCGAACGTGGCATGTGCCAAGCCATCCGCCCCCACCTGCACCGGGCCGCTAAAGTAGGCGACCAATTCTTCGGTGGGCGGTGGTGATTGCAGACGCGCCTGCGCCCCCGCATCGCCGCCAGACCGGACCGTGCCTTCCGCACCGTTCATCCCGTCAATCAAGCGGCCATAAATATCACGAATGCCAACGCCAAGTTTGCGCTGGCCAAAGTAGTGGTCTGATGGATCGGGCGCTGCAAACCCGGTCAGGTTCAAGATACCCACATCGACGGCGGCAACGGTCACATAAGCGGTGTCGCCAGCCTCAACGCCTGCCACACGCACAGCCACATTCAGCGGCCCGCGCGGGGCAGCCTCGGGCGCGGTTTCAATCGTTGCGGTCAACTGACGCGCCCCCGGATCGACGCCCGCGTGGGTAAGCCCCAGCGCCCGCGCCGGGTTGCGGCCAGCGGCCACATCCATTGGTCGCAAAACCGAGGCTGTGACGTAAACCCCCGCACCCCATTCGTCAGTAACGGGCAGGGTCACGATATTTTCGCCCTCTTTCACCTCAACTGCCTGCATCGCAATCAGACGGTTCGACAAGACGGTTATCAAGGCCGTCCCCGCCGCCCTTGGCACAATCCGCAATGTCGCCGTATCGCCCGGTTTGTAAGCGGGTTTATCAAGCGACAGTTCCAGCGTATCCGGCGTTGCCGATACATCGGCAGGCGCATACCACCCGGCATAAAAGGTGGTGGATGTGGCCGCAGGCACGCCGTCTGTGCGTTCAACTACCAACTCGTACTCACCCCAAGTGACAGCACCTGCAATCTCGGTCGGTGCGGTGCCCAAATCAGCCACGCCTTCGGCTGCAACAGACCGGCTGACCACAGGTTCCCAATTCCAGCTGCCATAGCTTTGGTACCACTGATAATCGGTCTCTATCCGCGTCAGCACCCATTTCACCTTCATCGGGGTCAAGGCTTCGTCGGGGCCAACGCCGATCAGGATAAAGCGTGCGTCTTCGCCTTCGCCGACCACGCCGTCAAACTGTGGCTTCACGCCGATCATCGCGATCGAAGGCGCAAGCCTTTCGGTAACTTGAGGTTCCACCGGCGGGCCTGAGCCTTCGGCCACACGCACCGTTATGCGCGCCTCTAGCGGGCGACCGGGGTCTGCCACATCAGGCAGGGTCACGGGCACCAAAGCCTCGCCATCAGCCCCGGTCGTCTGCCCTGTTTCAAACACCGCCAATTGCGCATCAAACGGCGTATCATAGCGGCCAAATACATAGCCGGGATGGCTTGCCAGACCGTCTGCCGCGCGCAGCAATGTCTCCCCCTCAATCGCTAAATTGGCCCCCGGCGCGCCAAACAGATAGCGGGCGGAAACGGTCAGGTCCGGCACATCACCCAGCCGCAAGGGGCCGTCGGCAATGGCCAGATCAAAATCAATCCGTTCAGGCAGAAAGTCTTCGACCAAGAAGGTGCCAGACGTAAGTGCTGCCGCTTCAAGATCGGCGAACAGTTCCAACCGCCAAACACCGCGCGGGGCTGTGCCTGCGATCGGCAACGAAAACACATGGCCGCCAGCACCACCATCTGCCGCCAGTTGGCGCGAATATTCCACGCCGTCAGGGCGCATCAGAACCGCAGTCAATGGTAAGCCCGCAACAGCCGCTGATTGCGCATCGCGCGCCAAAGCCGTTGCATAAACCGTCTCGCCCGCGCGGTACGCCCCGCGATCTGTGGTCAGGAAAACATCCACTGGCGGGGCAGCTTCGCGCCCTTCAACGCCGCGATCAGACAGATCAAACTCGGGGTCTGTCAGTGACAGGAAGGCAAGATCATCCGCCCCATCTTTTGCTACAACCATTGCCGGGGCCGCGCCGCCCGTGCCGCGCGTCAGGCCGGCAGGGAAATTGGCATAGCCCATCGCATCGGTCGTAGCCGTTCCCAGTACGGTATTAGCGCGGTTCAACAGGTCCACCGAAATGCCTTCCTTAGCGCCGGCGGTGCCAAGCGACCGCACAAACACATGCAGTCCGTCAACGCCGCTCATCGTGGTAAGGCCCAGATCCGACACCACAAACCATTGCCAAGCCGCCCCCACAACGTAGGGGTCAACGCCCGGAACGGCGGCTTTCAGCGCGTAAATTCCGGCAGGCATCCCCTTTAGTGCGTCGTCCATCGGCAGCCGAGTGGTGACATCCTTGTTGACGTCTTGCCCCACCTCGGCCGTGCCTTGCCACAGGGTTTCACCCACGGCGTCGGTAAAATATTCCTCTTGGTATTGCTGCATAGGGGCGGCGAAATAGTCTTCTTGAATGGCACGCAAAAGGTTGCGGTCGGTCACTTGGAAAAGCGTCAGATCAAGCTTTGTGGTGTTGACCGTTTCCACGGGAATCGATGCCCCACCAAGGCGCGGCAGCACATAAGCGCGACCTGCAAAGCGCACGCCGGGGCTGCGGTCGCGCACATAGGCGGTCAGCGGGACAGATTTCGCCAGCGTTTGCCCATCGGCGGCAGGCAACCCTTCGCGGAAGGTGAAGGTATAGCGCTTGCCATGCTCCACCCCTTCGACGCAAATCTGGTTGGTTCCCACGGCTTCCACGGTCAGGCCCGGCTCATCCAGCTGCACAAAGCTGGAATAATCGACCCCCGTCGTGAACAGCGGTTCGGTGAAATTGGCACAAACACGCGGACGCACGGAATCCGACTGCACTTCGTTATCTGCAATGCGGAAGCCGTATTTGCCAATGGCCGTGTCCAGCAGGGCGGCAGTGTCATCGCGCGGCTGCAAAGCCTGCGCCAGACGCAAGGCCTGCACCGTATCGCGGCCCCGGTCGATGCTTTCCAGCGCCGCCCCCATGGTCACCAGTATCGAATGGCGCAACGCAGGTGTTTCGGCCCGCAAATAGGCGTTGATCGCGGCACTATAGGCGCGCTCACGGTAGCTGCGCTGATTGTCACTGTTGGGCTGGCCCGCCAGCAACAACAGGCGGGCATAATCAGCCCAGGTTTCTGGCAAATCAGTCAGGTTGATCGCAGCCCCGGTAAAGCGGCTGGCCAATTCGGCATCGCCATTTGCTTCGGCATCAAGGGCTGCTTGCAGATGTTCTTCTGCGGTAAAATCATTGGTGACATGGGTGTTGCCCAGACCATTCGCTTGTTCAAACGCAGCCGTCACTTCCCAATCCGGCACAAACGGCAGTTCAGACCGACGCAATGCCGCGCGGTCTGCGGCCCCGGCATCGGCCTTGATCAAAATACCCGAATAGGCCCCCAAAAAGAACGCAGGCGCACCGTGGCCAGTCTTTGAGAAGCAAGAGTTATTGTTGGTGTTAAAGGTAAACGCTGTGCAGCTTTGGTTAACAGCGCAAGCACGTTCACAAGCCTCCAAGGTCGTATCAAACGCAGACGCGATATCACCACCCGGCAGGTCGGCATCCTGGCTTAGAACAAAGCGTTTTTCGGGAATAAAATCTTGCGCCGGGGCCATCCCCGCAAACATCAGACCAAGGCCAACACAAAGACCGGCCAAAGGGCGGCGCGCAAAATAAGTCATCAAAATCCTCCGGGTATCAACGCAAAGAGCGTGGCATGAAGCCACGTTTCTGGCAAGGCGTTGATACGGCGAAAACAACCCATCAGCGTTAAACTGGTATTCATCTTGTTGTTGCTAATGTTCACGCTAACCGGCAAAGCCAGAAGGCTGCGCCCTGCAAAAATTGCGCGTAAGGACTGTGCCAGAATGGACATTGCAGAAAGGTTTGCCAAAGAAAGAAGGGCGCGCATGGCGGCGGAACGGCTGCTGGAACATAAAAGCCGGGAACTGGTGGTTGCCAATCAAAAATTGTCGCTTCACGCGCGGGGGCTATCCGATCAGATCGTTGAACAGCGGCAGGTGACGAAAGTTGCGCTGTCAGAGGCAGAGGTGCTGAAAGGCCAAAACGCGCGCTTTCTGTCTGATCTTGAAGTCGCCCATAGCTCTGCGGTCATGGCCGAACGGCGCCTGTGGGATTCGATTGATACCATCCGGGATGGCTTCGCGGTATTTGACGCCAACCTGAAACTCGTCACCGCCAACGCTGCCTATATGGCGCTGCTAGATGGCCACCCGATTGCCCCCGGCATTGCGTATTCCGAAATCCTTCGCATCCTTGCCGAAACCCCGCTTATCGATCTGCAGGGCGACACGCCCGAAGACTGGATCGCCGATATGCAAGGCCGTCTTGATGGCGACCCGATAGACCCCGTGGTTTTGCCCTTCATCAATGGCACATGGGTCAAACTGGTGGACCGCCGCGCGCGCGACGGCGATCTGGTGAGCCTTGCTTTGAACATCACCGACCAAATGCGCATCTGGGCCGCTGTTGAAGCGATTCCCGATGGCTTTGTTCTTTTTGACAGAGAGGATCGTCTTTTGACCTGCAATCAGCGCTACCGCGAGATTTATGCCCAATCTGCACCCGCTATGGTGCCGGGCGCCAAGTTCGAAGACATCCTGCGGCATGGTCTGGCACAGGGTCAACATTTGGATGCCGTCGGGCGTGAAGAAGACTGGCTTGCTGAACGCATGGAACAACATCGCAACCCAGTGGCTTTGCACGAACAACAGCTAAGTGACGGGCGATGGCTGCGTGCGCATGATCATCCTACGCCGGATGGGGGCCGTGTGGGATTGAGAGTGGATATATCAGAGATTAAAAATCAACAGGCGGCGCTGGAAACCGCCCGCACAGCGGCAGAGGCGGCAAATAGGGCGAAATCGGCGTTTCTGGCCAATATGAGCCATGAGATCAGAACGCCCATGAACGGCGTTGTCGGCATGGCGGAACTGCTGTGCGATACCGATCTTACCGAAGACCAGCGCCTTTTTGCCGAAACCATCCGCTCGTCAGGTGAGGCGCTGTTGGTCATCATCAACGACATTCTGGACTATTCCAAGATCGAGGCGGAACGCCTGACCCTTCATCCAGAACCCTTTGATCTGGAACGCACAATCCACGAGGTTGCGATGCTGCTGCAACCCCGCGCCCGCGCCAAGGGACTGGATTTGATGATCGATTTCGATATGTTCCTTCCAACAAGATACATCGGCGATCCGGGCCGTTTGCGACAGGTTTTGACAAACCTTGTTGGCAACGCAGTGAAATTTACCGAAACCGGGCATGTTCTGATCCGCGTCGTCGGGCTAGAGGTAGATGAGGGTAGGCAGCAGCTGCATGTCACGGTGGAAGATACCGGAATTGGCATTGCTGCCGAGAATCTTGATCATGTGTTTGGCGAATTCAACCAGGTTGTAAGCCAAACCAACCGCAAGTTTGAAGGCACTGGCCTTGGCCTTGCCATCACCCAAAAGTTGATTGAACGGATGGGCGGTGCGGTTTGGGTCGATAGTGAATTTGGCAAAGGTTCCAGCTTTGGTTTCCGCCTGACGCTTGCTGTGGCCGATGATGAAGCCGCATCGCAAACCCCGATCAACCTGCGCCGCGCGCTGGTGGTCGATGATCAATTCATCAACCGCACCATTTTGGAACGCCAGCTTGTGCCTTGTGGTATTGCCGTGACCCTGTGCCGGTCGGGTGCCGAAGCATTGGCGATGCTGGACAAAGATGAGGCCTATGATGTGGTGATCACCGATCACGATATGCCCGAAATGGATGGCATAACGCTGGCCGAACGCATTCAGATGCGGGGGCTGACGATGCCAATCATGCTGCTGTCATCCAACCCGTCAATACGAAGGGAAAGCGAAAGTCCGGCAAAGCTGGCCTCAATCCTGCAAAAACCGATATTGCGATCCGAACTTTACCGCAGGCTGCAAGCATTAACCGCACCTGTGGCACCCGTAGCCTTGGTCATGGCCCCAGTTGCCGTCCCGCAAGGTGCGCGTATCATGCGCGTTCTGGCGGCGGAGGATAACCGCACTAACCAGTTGGTGTTCCGAAAAATGGTCAAGGACATGGATATAGAGTTGACCTTCGCCAACAACGGGCGCGAGGCAGTGGAGCTTTACCAAAGCATCAACCCCGACATGATCTTCATGGATATCTCAATGCCAGAAATGGACGGCCGTGAAGCCGCCACCGCCATCCGCACACTGGAGGCGGGCGGCAAATGGCATGTGCCCATCGTGGCTCTGACCGCTCATGCCATGGATGGCGATTCCGACAGCATTTTTGCCGCAGGAATTGACCGCTACATGACCAAACCCCTGCGCAAATCTGCCATCACTGGCGCACTGATTGAATTCAGCCCAGCAGATGCGCGTCCGGTACAGCCAGAGAAGGCAATGACTGGAACTTAAGCCGCTTCCGCCTCAACCGCCGGGCGCAAAAACACCAAAGCATCGGCAGAAGACCGGCCCGCGTTATAACGGTATCCGCCGACCTCAAAGCCGCGAATATCCTGCGGGTCCGTCAATTGATGATCGGCAATGAACCGCGCCATGGCCCCGCGCGCCTTCTTCGCCCAAAAGCTGATGATCTTGGCGTCACCACGACGGTCTTCTAAAAACACCGGCGTGATGACCTGCAGTTTTAATTTCTTGCGATCCACCGCACCGAAATATTCTGCCGATGCGCAGTTGATCAGGATTTTGGTTCCAACCTCGGCACTTTGCGCATTCAAAGCCTTGGCAATCTTGTCGCCCCAAAACGCATATAAATCGGCACCTTTTGTGTTGGCCAACTTGCTGCCCATTTCCAACCGATATGGTTGAATGGCATCCAAAGGCCGCAGCGCGCCATACAACCCCGACAATATCCGCAAATGTTCCTGTGCCCAGCGCAGGGCATCGGGTTCCATCGTCGCGGCCTCCAGCCCCGCGTAGGTATCGCCCGCAAACATAAACGCGGCGGGCCAAGTTTCCGTATTGGCAGGCTTGGGCCGATATGCCTTGAACCGATCCCGGTTCAACCGACCCAAGGGTTCTGAAATATTCATCAATGCGCAAAGATCATCGACAGAAAGTGCCTTTGCTAGTCTTGCCAGCCGCGCCGCATCGGTTGCGAACATGGGCTGCGTCAACGCCATACCACCGGGTAAAGAGCGCGTAGTTTGATCAAGCCGTTTGGCGGGGGAAATCACTGTCAGCATCATCACCTCTTGGCGAAAGAATTAGCGCCGTCACCCAAACCGTCTAGCCCTGCCGCAGAATTTCCAGAAACGCCTGTCCGAACCGTTCCATCTTTTGCGGCCCCAAAGCACCTGCCCGGTCCAGATCAGACAGGGTTGTTGGCCGCGCCTCGGCGATTTTGCGCAAACTGGCCGATGTGCAGCTTAAATGCTTGCCAATGCCGTCATCGCCGCGTGCCAGCCGCAATTGCTCTGCCTCCAGCAAATCAAACAATCCGCCCGCATCGCGCCCGGCAAGCCGCATCCGCTGTGGGTGCAATGGTGTGGCTGCGGCCCCGGTAATTACCGCCAAAAACAACGCCCCATAACTTTCCAGCTTTTTCGCACCCACCCCGGTAATCTGCGCCATCTGGTCCAGCGTAGCCGGTTTCCGCTCCGCCATTTCAATCAAGGTGCGGTCGGGGAACACCACATAGGCGGGCACTGACGCACCTTCCGCCAACGCGCGCCGCTTGGCCTTCAGCGCTGACAGCAGCGGCGCATCTTCGTCTGACACCTGCGATTTCACCATCGCCACCGGAACTGCCGACGCAATCGTATCGCGCCGCAGGGTAATTGAGGACTCCCCCCGTAAAATCGGTCGCGCGGCATCGGTCATGCGCAGCGCACCGTGCCGTTCGGTATCCGGGCGCACCAAATCCTGCCCCATCATCTGCCGGAATACAGCGCCCCAAGCTGGTTTGGAAAGATCGCGCCCTACGGCAAAAGTCGGCAACTGGTCATGCCCGCGTTCACGCACCTTTGGCGTCATAGTGCCGGTCAGAATATCAATCAAATGTCCCGCACCAAACCATTCGCCGGTGCGCAAAATCGCAGAAAGCGCCTTGCGCACGGCATCAGTGGCGTCAAACACATCCGCGGGCCTGTCACACAGGTCGCAATTTCCGCAAGGCCCCGACGTTTCGGCGAAATACCCCAGCAACACCTGTCGCCGACATTTCGTCGCCTCAGCCAGCCCCAACAACGCATTCAGCCGACCATGATCCGCATCCTTGCGGTCAGCGGGGGCCGCGCCTTCGTCAATCTGGCTACGGCGCAAACGAATGTCTTCGGGCCCGTACAACGTCAAAGTTTCGGCAGGCAAGCCATCCCGCCCGGCGCGGCCGATTTCCTGATAATAGCCTTCAACCGATTTCGGCAAATCGGCATGCGCGACCCAGCGGATATCCGGCTTGTCTATGCCCATTCCAAACGCAATCGTCGCCACCACGATCAGCCCGTCTTCCTGCTGAAACCGCACTTCCACGCGGCGGCGCATCTCGGGGTCCATGCCGCCATGGTAAAAACACGCCAGATGCCCCGCCTCACGCAGCGCCTGCGCCAGCGTTTCGGTCTTTGCCCGCGTGCCACAATATACGATGCCCGATTGGCCGCGGCGCGCTTGGGCAAACCGCAAAATTTGGGCGCGCGGGGTATCCTTCACCTCAAACATCAGATGAATATTAGGCCTGTCAAAGCCGCGCAAAAACGTAGATGGCGCAACACCATCAAACAACCGCATTACAATTTCATCCCGCGTTTCGGCATCTGCCGTGGCGGTAAACGCGGCCAATGGCACGCCCAAAGCGCGGCGCAAATCGCCAATGCGCAGGTAATCGGGCCTAAAATCATGGCCCCACTGCGACACACAATGCGCCTCATCCACGGCGATGGCAGACACGCCAATTCGCCGCAACATCGGCAAAGTGCCCGCCGCCGCCAGCCGTTCGGGCGCGATATAGAGCAGCTTCAGGCGCCCCTCATCCAGCGCCGTAAAAACCTCTTCCGTTTCACTTTCTGTATTGCCGGATGTCAGCGCCCCTGCTTCCACTCCAGCCGCCTTTAGCGCACGTACCTGATCGCGCATCAGCGCAATCAGCGGCGAGACGACCACCGTTACCCCACCACGGCACAAAGCAGGCAATTGAAAACAAAGCGATTTTCCGCCTCCCGTTGGCATAATTGCCAAACAGTTCTGCCCCGCCAAAACCGCATCCACAATTTCCGCCTGACCGGGGCGAAATTCGGAAAACCCGAAGACTGATGCCAGCAATGCGTCAGGGGCGTGTAATGGGGTAAGTGAGTTCACGTTATCTTTTCCCGGTATCGCAGGCGAGGCACATCAGAACCCGCAGATCACTGGAAAGAATAGGCATTGTTCACCAGCACAATTCGCAGCGCATACACCCCCAGCAGCACCAAAAGCGGTGCCAAATCCAGCCCACCCATATTTGGCAACACAGACCTTACGCGTGAATAAATCGGCTCTAACAACCGGTTCAGGCCATCCCATAGCTGGGCTACCAAGGGCTGCCGCAGGTTCAGCACCTGAAAATTGATCAGCCAGCTCATGATGATATGGGCCAAGATCACAAACTTAGCGACATCAAGGATCAAAAGCAGAATTTGCAGGATAGAGGTCATTTGGCACATCCCAATACAAACTGTAGTGTCACAGGTATCGTCCGCACCCCCAAAGGGCAACCCATTCCGCAGGGTTTTGCTTGACGTTTTACCACGCTTCGGGGACGCAGGCCCGAACAGGGAGCCTCAGATGTATCCATTTTTTCGCTTGGCCAAAGAAATGTGGAAATTCCGCAATGCGGCCCCACTGCCGATTTTGGGTATCCACCGGTCTACCCATATCTGCTGGCCTTGGGATTTGGACCCGTGGAACGAGCTGAACAATGGCCGCACCCTGACGCTTTATGATCTGGGTCGCCTGCCCCTCGCCCGCCGCACCGGCGTTGACCGTGTGCTGCGCGCAAATCGCTGGGGGCTGACCGTGGCGGGCAACACAACGCGGTATCGCCGCCGGGTACAGATGTTTGGCAGGCTTGAAATGGTATCGCGCTGCATCGGCTGGGATGCGCGCTTTGTCTATATGGATCAATCCATGTGGAAAGGGGATGACTGCACCAGCCAAATGATCATCCGGTCGGCCATTGTTGGAAAATCTGGCATCGTGCCGCCGAAAGATTTGTTGGCGGCTTTGGGGCAGACTACAGAAAGCCCGCCTTTGCCAGATTGGGTGCAGGCATGGATTGTGGCCGAAAATGCGCGCCCCTGGCCACCGCAACGATAGACCCGCGCTTGCAACTGCCCGCCAATTCAGGCTTCATCGGCCAAACACCAAGGGGCAGGCAGCATGATCAGCGCAAAGAAACGCATCCTTGGCTGGTATTTTTTTGATTGGGCCAGCCAGCCCTATAACACCCTGCTGCTGACCTTTGTCTTTGGTCCCTACTTTGCCGAAATCGCCCGTGCGCATTATGTGGCGACAGGGCTGGATACAGAAGCCGCAGGTGCCGCGGCGCAAGCGTATTGGGGCTACGGCCTTGCGGCCTCCAGCGTGATCATCGCGCTATTGGCCCCCATCCTTGGCGCAATTGCCGATGGCACCGGACGCAGGTTGGTGTGGGTCTGGGTGTTTTCCGCGCTTTATGTCATCGGGTCTTACGCGCTGTGGTGGCTGGTGCCGGGGCAAGACAACCTTTTTTGGGCGGTGGCATTTTTCGGGCTTGGTTTCATTGGCATGGAATTCGCCACCATCTTCACCAATGCCCTGCTGCCGGGCTTGGGCGATCATGACGATATCGGCGGCATCTCCGGGTCCGGCTTTGCGTTTGGCTATCTGGGCGGCGTGATCGCACTGGCCCTGATGCTAACGTTGTTTGCAGAAAACGCCACCACAGGGCTGACGCTGCTGAAGATTAACCCGATCTTTGGCCTTGATGCTGCTGTCCGCGAAGGCACCCGCGCAGTAGGGCCGTTTACCGCCATCTGGTACGTCGTCTTCATGATACCGTTTTTCCTGTGGGTGAAGGAACCTAGAACCAAAGCCCGCCCCCTGCGCATTGGGGCAGCGTTCGGCAGCCTGTGGGCGCTGTTGGCCAGCCTTGTGCACCGGCGTAGTTTGGCGGCCTACCTTGTGTCATCGCTGTTCTACCGCGACGCATTGAACGCGCTTTACGGCTTTGGCGGAGTATATGCCAGCGGCGTACTTGGCTGGTCGATAATTCAAATCGGCGTCTTTGGGGTTGTGGGGGCAGTAACTGCCACAATCGCAAGCTGGGTCGGGGGAAAGCTTGATCGGCGGTTCGGCCCCAAACCAGTGATTGCCATGTGCATCGTCATTCTAACCCTCGTCTGCATCATCATCGTCGGCATGACCCCAGAAAACTTGTGGGGCACTGCCCTTGCGCCCGGCATGGCAGA
>JACMNW010000342.1 GCA_014378345.1 Pseudorhodobacter sp.
ATAAAAGTAAACCCATGTAAAAAACTGGCATTGATAGACCGATCTGAAAGGCACCGCGAATGACCGTGTCGGCCGCCTGTTCGCGGCGCAAGGCTGCAACAAAGGCCAGCGGCACCGACATGATCAACGCAAGAATGGCGGCCATCACAGTCAGCATAAGGGTGACTGGCAGGCGCTGTGCTATCAATTGGGTGACGGGCAGCTTAAGTTGAATTGAATTGCCCAGATTGCCAGTGGCTACCGATTTTACAAACACCGCAAATTGCACGGGGATAGAACGGTCTAATCCAAGCTCGCGGTTAATTCTTTCTACATCGGCATCAAGTGCGCGGTCACCCAGAATGGCGCTTGTCGGATCACCGGGCAACAGTCGGACCAGAATGAAGACGACAATCAGGATGAAAATCAGTGTCGGAATTAGCTGCAGCAGGCGACGGATCAGAAACAAAGTCATCGACACAGGGACGGCTCCTATTCCTGACGATTTTCAGCAGAACGGCCAGAGGGCGAACCCTCTGCCCGAAATGTGGCCTATATGTGCTCACTTCTCAAGATAGGCTGACCGGAAGATGTTGTTTCCCAATGGAATTTGTAGGAAACCCTTGGCCTTCTCACTTAGCGCGACCGGATACGGCGATTCGTACAAGAAGACCATCGGACCATCTGCATTGTGGATTTCTTGGATTTTTGCATATTGCTCCATCCGCTTTGCCACATCACGTTCAGACTGAGACGCCTCAAACAGTTTATCGGCCTCTTCGCTTTTCCAGCCAGAATGTTGCGACTCGATGGTGGGCGAATAAGCAAAATACGACGTGATCTCACTTGGGTCAGCAATATCGTCCGTCCAGGCCCCGGCGCGCATGGTAAAAGTGCCTGCCCGGTATTGTTCGGTGCGCGCGGCGTTATCGACCTGCTTCAGTTCCAGCTTTACACCAATCGCGGCCCACATTTGTTGCAACGCTGTGGCGATACCCGTTTCATCCTGATTGCCAGCCAGCACCAGCATATTAGTCGAAAAGCCATCTGGAAATCCGGCCTCGGCCATCAGCGCCTTGGCTTTTTCAAGATCGTAGGGATACAGCGGCCCGGCGCCGGAATTCATCGGTGTGGCCGAGGACATAAACGATTTCATCGGTTTGCCGACGCCCATCGTCACGATCTGAATAATCGCGTCTTTGTTGGTGGCATAGTTCAGGGCCTGCCGGACCTTGGAATTCGATAAAGGATTATCGACACCTTCGATCTGCGGCCGGACATTCAAGGTGATGTATTCAATTTTGGTGGATGGGAAGAGTTCCATATTGATGCCCGGCGTCGCTTGCAATTCTGCAACGCGGGCGTAAGGAATGAATTCGGCCCCGTCCAACTCGCCCGACTGCAGGCGCAAGATGCGGGTTGCATCATCCGGAATAACTTCAAATGTCACACCATCGAGGTAGGGCAGCGGTTTGCCATCAGCACCCACGTCCCAATAATACTGGTTTTTCACCAGCTTCATCTTGGCACCCCGTTCCCAGCTTTCAAGCACGAAAGGACCCGAACCGACCGGATGTTCCGAGAATGCTTGTGCCTTTTCAGCGTCGGTCGCGCCTGCGGCGGCTTCGAACAGTTTTTGCGGCAATATTGCAGTATTAAACACTGACAAAGCCGGGATGATCGACGGATCCGCGCGGTTCAGGGTTATAGTAATCGTTCCATCGTCAGTGGCCGTGATGTCTTGAATCGCTGACACGAGAAAGCCCCAGATGCCGTTGTCAGGCTTTGCCGCGCGCTTTAACGACCACGCCACATCGGCCCCCGTGATGGGGGAACCGTCTGAAAATTTGATGCCATCGCGCAGTTTCAATGTAACCGTCAGGCCGTCTTCAGACACGTTCCATTCGGTCGCCAGACCGGCTTTGACGCCTTGGCCGTCATCCGTTGGAAGCAGCAGGGTGTCGTAGATGTTCGACAAAATCCAGATGTCGACGTTTGCGTCGTTCAAGACCGGATCAAGGAACAGGCTATCGGCGTAGCGGCCGTAAGTCATCACGCCGCCTCGGTCCTGCGCATAGGCGAGAACGCTGCCGTTTATCAAAAAAGCTGCCGTCAGGGCAGCGAGTGAGAACGTCTTCATGTCTTCGCCTTTCGCGTTGGTTTAACTGTTATACAAGCTGTAAGGTCACACGATGTTTTCAGTCTGTCAACAGCACAGTTTGTGCCGATTTTCATTGAAAAAGACCCGGAACTGGTGAATTATAGGGCAAATTAGACTGTTTTCTGTGCTATTATGATATATCAGTTAGGATGTGGTGTGAAAATTAAGCTAGATCGAAAGTCAGGGATTTCGCTGCGCCAGCAGATCAAAAGCGCTATCGAGCACGCGGTTTCATTCGGCGATCTGACGCCCGGCTCGGCCCTGCCTTCCGTGCGGGAGTTGGCCGACCGGGTCGGAGTGGCGCCAATGACGGTCAATAAGGTTTACAGCGATCTCAAGGCTGAAGGGCTTATAGAAGCGCGGGCCGGGGCGGGAACGTTTGTTTCCCGGAATTTTCTGGTTCAGGCCGGAATGGGTGCAGGGGTCAGTGCGCTGCAAAAAGGCATTGATGGCGTGATTGATCAGGCACTTGCGGCGGGTTTGCGGGCCAGGGACATTCAGGCGCTGATTGCGACGCGGCTGGAATACCGCCTTGCTCAAGGCAAACGCAAATCCATTCTGATGGTGGGGTTGTTTGAGGGGGCGACAGCAAGCTATGCCGAATGTGTGACAGCGCAAGTCGGCGAATTTGCGACTGTGGAGCCGACCACGCTTGGCCAGATCGAGGCCGATGCCGCCCTGCGCAGTCGTCTCTCATCCGTTGATCTGATCCTGACCTTTGCCAATCTGCAAGAGGCCGTGGTGGCGTTGATGCCGCGCGTACCGGTCGTGTCGATCCGCTTTATTCCGTCCGAAGCTACACGTATGGCGCTCGCTTCAATTGATCCGATGGCACGTATTGCCATTGTGTCGCGTTTTGCCGATTTCCTGCCTGTGCTGACAATGGGTGTTCGTCGGTTTGCCGCCCATGTGAGCAATGTGGTGGTGGCCACGCAGGACGATCCTGCCTTGCCCGAACTGCTGGCAGACTGCGATGTGATCGTTTTGTCCACCGGGGCTGATGCCGCGGCCCGGCGCGGTCGGCCTGGCGCAACTGCCATCGAATACCGCCACATTCCCGACCCCGGCGATATTGATCGTCTGGTCGTGCCATTTGTCACTAAATTTATCGCGGAACCTATTGGTAACGCAAGAAAGGAAGCCTCATGAATGTGTCGCAGATGAATTGGGTGCAAGTGGAAGCCTTCCTGAAGGGCAATGACCTTGCCGTTCTGCCGCTTGGCAGTACCGAACAGCATGCCGGGCTGTCGTTATCAGTTGACTCGATCCTTGCTGAAAAGGTGGCGCTTGATGCCGCAGAGCCCTTGGGTTTGCCGGTGTTTCCTGTATTGGCATACGGGGTTACGCCCTACTTTCTGGCGTATCCCGGTTCAGTCAGTTTGCGGGTGTCTACTTATATCAGCATAGTGCGCGACATATTCGACAGCTTGAAAGCCCAAGGGTTCCGCCGGATTTTTATCGTCAACGGCCACGGCGGCAATGCGCCGGCAGGAAGTTTTGCAACCGAATGGATGGCTGACAACCCCGGTTGTGCGGTAAAGTTTCACAACTGGTGGAACGCGCCGCAGACTCTGGCGGCGGTACAGGCCACCGACCCCGTCGCGTCGCATGCGTCTTGGATGGAGAATTTTGCCTGGACACGGCTTAAGGGCGAAATTGCCCCCAGCCAACGCAAGCCAATGATTGATTTTGAACGAATGCGAGTAATGGGCCCGCAGGCAGTTCGTGACTTTCTGGGGGATGGCAATTTCGGCGGCTATTACGAGCGGCCAGATAGCGAAATGCAGGCGATTTGGGATGTGGCGATTGCTGAAACGCGGGCGCTGATGCAAGGGCCGTGGTCTTGAGCGCAATCCTGATCTGGGGGGCCGGAGCCATCGGCGGCACCTTGGGGGCAGCTTTTTTGCGGGCCGGGCATAGCGTAGTGTTCGTAGATAACGTGGCCGCACATGTGGATGCGATCAACGCGCAGGGTCTGCGTATTGCCGGCCCGATCTTTGAGGATGTAGTGCATGCCCCTGCCTTTTTGCCAGAAGGTCTGACTGGCCAATTCGATTGTATTTTCTTGTGCGTGAAAGCCCTGCATACAACGGCGGCAATCGAGGCGGCTGCCCCGCATCTGACCCGAGACGGCGTAGTCGTGTCCGCCCAGAATGGCTTGAACGAACTGACGATTGCCCGCGTGATTGGCGTAGACCGAACCATTGGCTGCTTTGTCAATTTCGGCGCGGATTATCTTGACCCCGGCGTGGTGCATTATTCCGGCCACGGCGCTGTGGTCATTGGTGAACTTGATGGTACGACGTCGCTACGCATCAGTGAATTGCACCGCCTGATGCAGGATTTTGAACCCAAAGCTGTACTGACCGATAATATCTGGGGCTATCTTTGGGGTAAATTGGTTTATGGCGCACTGTTGTTTGCGACTGCCCTTACAAACGAGTCTATTGCTGATGTGTTGGCAAACCCTGCCGCCCGTGATGTCTTGACGAAATTGGGTCAGGAAACGGGCGCGGTTGCAGCCGCCGAAGGGGTGAAAACCGAAGCCTTTGATGGATTCAACCCTGTCGCCTTCCGGCCCAATGCGGCGCAAACTGCGATTGATACGTCCTTTGATGATATGGTGGCGCACAACCGCCGTTCAACCAAATCTCATTCTGGCATTTGGCGCGATCTGGCTGTTCGCAAGCGGCAAACTGAAGTTCTGGCGCAGCTCGGGCCAATTTTAGAGGTGGGCGCAAAGCACGATGTTCCCACCCCATTGACAGCGCATTTGATCGAATTGGTGCAAGAAATTGAAGCGGGGCGTCGAAGCCTGTCGCTGGAAAATCTGATGGATCTGGCCGCTGCCGGTCCTACGAAAGGAGCGGTGGCATGAATATCGGGTTCAGCGGCAAGACCGTTCTGATTACCGGCGCTGCACACGGATTTGGCAGGGCAATGTCGCTGGCCTTCGCCGCGAACGGTGCGCGGGTGTTCGCGCTGGATGTAAATGCAGAAGGTTTGGCGGAAACGGCGCGCCTCGGCAGCGCTATTGAAGGTGTGATTGTTGACGTTGGCAACCGCGATATGGTGCAGCAAGCAGTGCAGCAGATTGCCTCGGTGTCGGACAGCATCGACATTCTGGTGAACAATGCGGGTGGGGTGTGCGGTCAGGCAGGACGCCCGATCGAAGTGATTACCGCCGCTGATTGGCAGACTATTTTTGATGTAAACCTGTCGGGGTCGTTCTTTATGGCGCAGGCGGTTGCGCCGGTGATGAAACGTCAATTGAAAGGCAGGATCATCAATATATCCAGTGGCGCAGGCCGCACGATCAGCCTGACGGGAATTCAGGCCTATGCCAGCGCAAAAGCAGGGCAAATCGGTTTGACGCGGCAACTGGCGCATGAACTTGGCCCGTTTGGCATTACGGTGAACTGCATTGCACCTGGGTTCATACGATCCAATCCCACAACCGAAGTGCAATGGGAAAAAATGGGCGAGGATGGTCAGGCGGCGCTGCTGAATCAGATCGCCATGCGCAAGTTGGGAACGCCGGATGACATTTCTAATGCTGCGATGTTCTTTGCATCCGATCTTGCCGGTTGGATCACCGGCGAATGTCTGGGTGTGGACGGCGGCAAATGAACGAGATTGAGGCGTATCTGCTGGAGCACGAACCCCAGGCCATCGAAACGCTGCTTGCATTTTGCGCTATTGCGTCCGTTTCAACCGACCCTGCCTTTGGTGCAGGCATCGCATTGGCAGCGAAGTTTGCTGCCGATCAACTGACCGCAGCAGGCTTTCCGACGGTTGAGATCATCCCGACCGGCGGCCATCCTTGCGTGCTGGCAGAATGGTGCGACACGCCCGGCGCGCCGGCCGTGCTGGTGTATGGCCATTACGATGTGCAACCGCCTGATCCCTTGGATAAATGGCATTCACCACCGTTTCAGCCCGAAATTCGCGACGGCAAGATTTTTGCCCGCGGGGTGTCTGACGACAAAGGCCCGCTGATGATCCCGATCCTCGTTGCGGCGGCCTACAAAGAGGTTCACGGCGCACTTCCCTTGAACGTGAAGGTGCTGATCGAGGGTGAGGAAGAATCCGGTAGCCCACATTTTGCCCTGACGGTGGCCCGGCTGAAAGATCGGCTGGCCTGCGATTTGGTGATTTCCGCCGATGGGGCGATGTGGCGGGCAGATTTACCTTCCGTCACAGTTGCCAGTCGGGGTTTGGCGGCGATGGAGGTTACTGTCCACGGGGCCGCGAAAGACCTACATTCCGGTAGGCACGGCGGCACAGCACCTAACCCGATCCGTGCTTTGGCCCATATGCTGGCATCCTTGCACGATGCGAATGGCCATGTGATTGTCGCCGGCTTTGCCGATGCCGCCACCCCGCCTGATCCCGCCATTGCTGCGGCAATCGCGTCAGTCGGCTACGATGCCGGCAGCTACTTTGATGATATCGGGGCAAATCGCCCAGATC
The DNA here is from genome assembly GCA_014378345.1 of Pseudorhodobacter sp. Lineage (GTDB taxonomy): Bacteria > Pseudomonadota > Alphaproteobacteria > Rhodobacterales > Rhodobacteraceae > JACMNW01. Next base: position 6,614 of record JACMNW010000342.1, read on the forward strand.
CGCTTCCTGCAGGCGATGCCTTGTTGACCCGGCAATGGCTTTTGCCGACGCTGGAATTTAACGGCATTAGTGGTGGATATGCCGGGAAAGGCACCAAGACGGTGATCCCGGCGGAAGCGTCGGTCAAGATTACCTGCCGCCTTGTGGCGGGGCAGGTCCCCAGTGATGTGATCGCCGCTATCAGCCGCCATTTGGACGCAAGACTGCCGCCAGGTTACCGAATGGAAATTTCGGCGCGTGATCCCGGCACCGTGGCGTTTTCTCTGGACCCGGCTTTACCGGCGCTGGCGATTGCCGAAGATATCTTGACGGATGTGCTTGGTGCCAAGCCGCTGCGTGTGGCTATGGGAGCAACCATTCCGATTGGCGAAGTGTTCGCCAAGCACTTAAATGTCGGTACGATTTTCTTTTCCTTCTCAACATCGGATGAAGATTACCACGCCCCGAACGAACATTTTCGCCTTTCCAGCTTTCGCACCGGGCAAATAGCCTGGGCGCGGCTTTTTGATCGCTTGGCGCAGAGGTAATACATGGAGACGGCCTTTCTGAGTGTGACTGAATTGGCCGATGGCTTTCGCAAAGGTTCATTCACCCCGCTGGACGTGGCCGAAAACGCGCTTGCCCGGCTGGAACGGCTGGAACCATTGTTGAACGCCTTTGCCAGTGTGTCAGCAGATCTTATCAGGGCCCAGGCGGTGCAGGCCACACAAGAGCTTGCATCAGGCCGCGATCGTGGCCCGTTGCACGGTATTCCCGTTGCGATCAAGGATCTGATCGAGGTGGAGGGAATGCCAACTGGCTATGGGTCCAAAGTCCTGCCGCCCCGCATTGCGACGCAAGATGCCACTTTAGTTGCCAGGCTACGGGCGGCGGGGGCGGTGTTGTTCGGCAAGACAAACTTGCTGGAATATGCTTATGGCATTGCGCACCCTGCCATTGGCCAAACCAATAACCCGCATGATCCCGGCCGGACCGCTGGCGGTTCCAGCGGCGGGTCTGCGGCAGCCGTGGCGGCGGGGATCGTGCCCTTGGCGGTGGGCACCGATACCGGGGGGTCGATCCGTATTCCGGCGGCCTATTGCGGGATTGTTGGGCTGAAGCCGACCTTCGGCCTCGTTGATCTTGACGGCGTGTTTCCTCTTTCTCAAAGCCTTGATCATGCGGGGCCGCTTGCCCGAAACGTTGAAGACGCCGCAGTGCTGTTAGCCTGTATGGCGGGGCAAGCAATGCCTCTTTTAGCGCAAAAACCACCCCGGATCGGTGTCATTGCCGGCCATTTCTCGACTTCGGCCATAGGCGAGGCCGTGTCGGCCCGCTGCACGGATGTGTTAAGCCAATTGCGCAGCGGCGGTGTGGAGTTGTTAGAAATCACCATCCCCGACATCGCCCATGCGAACGTTAATCTGATCACCATTCTGCACCCAGAGGCATCAATGATTCACGGCGAACTGATGACGATCAACCCCTCTGGCTACGCTCCCGGCACACTGGCGCAAATCAAGGAAGGATTCGCCACCACAGCAACCGATTATTTGACAGCCAGATCATTCCAAAAATCTTTACGGCAGCAAATTGAGGCGGTGTTCGACCAAGTTGATATTCTGGCAGCACCCAGCGTTCCTTTTGTTGCCCCCATCAAAGACCCGGTAATTGTTGACGGGGAAGATAGCGAAATGTTGGCCAGCGGTTTTGCCAACCTGACGGGGCACCCGTCACTCAGCGCGCCGTGTGGCTTGATCAATGGATTGCCATTTGGGTTGCAACTGACTGCGGCTTTGGGTGCCGACGCCCAACTTTTGGCCATTGCCCGCGATATTGTCGCTTACGTAAATCGTGGGTAAATCCACCGCACTCACGGCTGGAAAAAAAGTGAGTCCCATGCAAAGTTCTGAAAACAAACCGCGATTGACGGCGTCTGACTGCCGTTGCGGCACTAGAGCGGGATTTTGCTTGAGTGAATCTTTGG
>JACMNW010000033.1 GCA_014378345.1 Pseudorhodobacter sp.
ACCGGAAAAGCCGCAACAGCGATGTTTTGGATTGGACCACCCTTAAGCGCCGTGACCACATGGCTATATTCATCCCCTCTGACACCAGCCCCCAGGAAGTGCGGGATTGCTTGCATGAGGAATTGGCCCAGGCGTTAGGGCCACTGAATGACCAGTATCGGTTACCCGACTCGGTGTTCAACGACGATAATATTCAAGCTGTGCTAACAGGCTTTGACATGCTTGTTTTACAGATGCACTACAGTCCGGACTTGCAAAATGGCATGACAAGGGCGGAGGTTGCACGGCGTCTTCCCGGCCTTCTCGCCAAACTGAACCCCAACGGCAATGTCGCCACATTAAAGCCTTCGGAAGATACACCGGGCATCTGGGTAGACCATATCGAGATGGCGCTTGGCCCAAAAGGTGCCAATGGGGCAAGGCTGAAAGCCGCAGAACAGGCCTTGGCGATAGCACGAACGCAAGGCTGGCAAGACAACCGGCTGGCATTCAGCTATTTTGCGGTCGGCCGATTGAACCTTGGCCGCGACATACCCCGCGCCATAGAAGCGTTTGCGACTGCGTCACGGCTGTATCAGGGATTACCTGATGGGGCCGTACATATTGCGCATGTCGATATGCAGATGGCCGCTTTTGCCTTGTCATCAGGACAGCCCGAGGCGACGATTGCTTTGGCAAACTCTTCAATCCCGGTTGCAATGCGCGCGCAAAACGCGGCGCTTTTGGCCACGTTCATGTTGCTCAAGGCGCAAGCGCTTGACCAGTTGGGCCGCGCGGATGAAGCGCAGGCGCTACGGCTCGACAGTCTGGGCTGGGCGCGATATGGCTTTGGGTCAGACGATGACGTGCGCGCAAGAATGGCAGATATAGCGGCACTTTCACCGATAAAAATTGGGGGCTAAGGTGCCAAAATGTGCCTAAGCCCCGTGCTTAGGGATACGGGTATGATAATTTTGGCGGGTATGGTTTTGGGTGTTTTGGTTGGATCTTTTACAGCCAAAAACCGTGGTGGAAGAAAACTTGATATTTTGCAATATGGCGCAGCTTACGGCATCGCCTTCACTCTGGTAGGTGTGCTTGTGACGATCATCATCGAACGCAATCTGTAGCCCCGATGTTCGCGCGGTTTTATGACACGCTGCGCCAAACCGGGGTTCCGGTATCAATCCGCGAATATCTGGCGTTCCTCGAAGGCATGGCTGCGGGCCTTGCCACCTATGATGTGCAGGCGTTTTATTACCTTGCCCGCACGTCGATGGTGAAAGACGAACGCCATCTTGACCGGTTTGACCGCGCTTTTGCATCCAGTTTCAAAGGGTTTGAAGGGTTAAGCGCGGATCAGGTCTTGGAAAGCATTGATCTGCCCGCCGAATGGCTGGCCAAGCTGGCCGAAAAGCATCTATCGCCTGAAGACAAGGCCGCGAAAGACGCCGCGGGTGGGTTTGACGCGTTGATGGACCGTTTGCGAAAGCGGCTGGCAGAACAGCAAGGCCGCCATCAGGGGGGCAACAAATGGATCGGCACCGCAGGCACCTCACCCTTTGGGGCGTATGGCTACAACCCCGAAGGGGTACGCATTGGCCAAGACCAAAGCCGCCATCAGCGCGCGGTCAAGGTCTGGGACAAACGTGAATTTCGCGATTTGGATGACCGCGTTGAACTGGGTACCCGCAACATCAAAATCGCCCTGCGCCGCCTGCGTAAATGGGCAAGGGATGGCGCGGCAGACGAACTTGATCTGGATGGCACCATTCGCGCGACGGCGGATCACGGCTATCTGGATGTGCAAACAAGGCCAGAGCGGCGCAACGCGGTGAAGGTGCTGCTGTTTCTGGATATCGGCGGGTCAATGGATGCGCATGTCAAGGTGATGGAAGAACTGTTCAGCGCCGCCCGTGCCGAATTCAAAACACTGGTGCCGTTTTATTTTCACAACTGCCTGTATGAGGGCGTGTGGCGCGACAATGCCCGCCGATGGGATGCGCAGACATCAACTACTGAGGTCATGCGCACCTATGGGTCTGATTACAAATGCATCTTTGTCGGCGACGCAAGCATGAGCCCCTATGAAATTCTGCACCCCGGCGGCGCTAATGAACATTGGAACGCGGAAACTGGTAAGGTTTGGTTGGAACGCGCCTGCAATCAATGGCCGCGTCATCTGTGGATAAATCCAACCCCAGAGGCGTATTGGCCGCAGACGCAATCAACAAGGCTGATCAAGGACATCTTCCACGCAATGGTTCCCATGACCCTTGACGGTATTGCGCGCGGCATAAGGGAACTTCGGTGATCGTTAAACAGTGATGCACGACGCGAAAGCTGACCGGTTGCAGTTGCGCCGTATTGCACCATATTAGAGGCATGTTGAAATTTGCTCCCGTTTTGTTTGCAATTGCCTACGCGCTTGCCATGTATTGGTTTTCCGCCCTTCGAACCACCAAGATGCTGGATCAGCAAAGTAAACCGCTGACCGACCCCGACTTGCTGGCTGTCACCGCACGGATGGCGCAGGCGTTGGATCTTCCTGCCATCAAGGTGCACGTGTTTGACGTGGAGCCGGTAAATGGCCTTGCGGCACCTGACGGTCGCATTTTCCTAACCCGCGGGTTTGTGCAGAAATTTCGCAGCGGCGTGGTGACTGCGCCGGAAATGGCAAGCGTGATTGCGCATGAGTTGGGCCATGTGGCGCTTGGCCATTCGCGTCGCCGGATGATTGATTTTACGGGTAAAAATGCCGTGTTTGTCATGCTATCAGCCGTGCTGAATCGGTTTTTGCCATTTGTCGGCATCTGGATTGCCAATCTGATTTCATCAGCCCTGATCGCGCGCCTGTCGCGCCGCGATGAACATGAAGCAGATGCCTATGCGTCGGCGTTGTTGGTCAAAGCAGGCATTGGAACGGGGCCGCAAAAATCAATGTTCCGCAAGTTGGATGCGTTGACAGGAGCGCCGGGTGCGGGCACGCCTGCTTGGTTGATGAGCCATCCGAAAATCGCAGAACGGATTGCCGCGATTGAAGATCGTGAAGCGCGTTGGGCAGTTCAACAGTTCTGAATCGCCTTGGCAAGCTTTGGTAACCCTGCGCGTTTAAGGAATGCGCGCAACGGTTGCGTCTGGCCAGACAGCCGTTCCGCTGTGGAATGCACCGAAGCAATCACTGCGCCCACGACAGCCGCATGATGCGACCACAGTTCCCACAGCAGACCGTCCGGATCACGCCGGATAAGGCCTTCGCCCGCCAGCACATGGCGCGGAAAATCGCGTGCGTTGAAAGTGATGATCGCATCCGCACTGCCTGCAATGGCCACCGCCAGCACATGAATATCGTTTTCATCGGGCAGGTGCAGGCGCGCCTCCAGCCCCGGTTGGGCGGCGATGCTGGCTTTGGGGAAGGCAGCTTTTAATTGCGCCACCTCACCGCGTGCTATGCCTTCGGCAACGGGGCCGATTTTACGGGTGGCCCTTGCCCATTCTTCCAATATTCGGTCTGACCATAGCGGCGTGTAAAGCCCCGCTTTTGCCACGCCAATCAACACCTCACGCAAGACAGTCGGGTATAAAACACAGGCGTCAAGAACCAGCTTCACCCGTCAAGCCGGAAGAACAACGCCTTCAAATACCCTGATTCCGCCAGTTGCGGCAGCATCGGGTGATCTGGCCCGGCAAATCCGGTGTGCAACAACTGCCCGCGTCGCCCGCCCCGGCCAATGCCGCGCCCACAGGCATTGCGGAACGCAGCAAGGTCAGCCGCGTGCGAACAAGAACACAAAACCAGATAACCCCCCGGTGCCACCAAAGGTGCCGCCAAACGCGCCAGCCGTTCATAAGCGCGCAGGCCCGCCTCCAGCGCCGGCTTGTTGGGGGCAAAGGCGGGCGGATCGCAGATCAAAATGTCAAACTGACCGGGGTTTGCCCCCAGATCTTCCAGAACCGCGAAAGCATCGCCCTGCCGCGTTTCAAACTGTGCGCCGTAGCCTGACGCGGCAGCCCCTTGCGCGGCCAAAGCCAGGGCAGGAACCGAAGCATCGACCGCCACCGCATGGGCCGCACCGCCGGCAAAGGCCGCCAGTGCAAAGCCGCCAACATGCGAAAACACATCCAAAACCCTTGCGTCTTTCGCCAGTTGCCGCACAAAAGCGTGGTTTGGCCGCTGGTCAAAGAACAACCCGGTTTTCTGGCCACCCAGCACATCGGCCATATAAACCGCACCATTCATTGGTACAGCTATCGGTCCATCAACGGCCCCGAGCAAAACAGTGGTTTCTTCAACCATGCCTTCCAATGTGCGCGACCGCCCCGTGCCGTTTTTCACAACCGAGGTTACACCCGTTACCTGCACCAATGCTTGCGTCAGCAGGTCAAGATGGGCTTCTGCCCACTGCGCATTGGGCTGGATCACCGCCGTATCGCCAAAGCGGTCAATTACCACGCCGGGCAGCGCATCTGCCTCGGCATGGACCAGCCGGTAATAGGGGGCATCGTAAAGCCGCACCCGCAAAGCATGCGCGCGGGCAATCCGTGCGACAAACCAATCCAATGTAATCTCCGCTTCTGGATCACGGTCCAGCATGCGCGCTATGATCTTGGAATTGGTATTGACCGTGACCAAACCCAAAGCGCGCCTGTCAGCGTCTTCCAAAACCGCAATCGCACCGAGGGCAAGACTTTGCGTGCGCCGGTCTGTCACCAGCTCATCCGCATAGACCCACGGAAAGCCATGCCGAATGGCACGGGCCTCCGCCTTGGGTTTCAATCTTACAATCGGGCGGCCTTTGTACAAGGCCACGGTTTCATCTGCGGGGCTATCGTTTTGAATGGGGGATATCATGCCCCCCCATTACCCGGTTCCTTGGTCTAGCGAAAGAGAGCAAAAAGCCCACGCTTTGGCGAACGCATGGTCGACATCGGCCCCGACAATTCCCGTCGCAGCGCCTCTGCAACACCCTCAACAATCACCACCCGTTGGGTGCGCCCAGCCTCATCTTCCGCTATTGCCACATCATTGCCAGCAGCACGGATAGCAATTTCAACCCGACGCGGACCTTCCAGAACCACACCGGTTTCCGTATCTTTAACGGTTAGCAAAAACACCACATCATGCACTCCGCCCACTGAATACCGGGCCTTTTCTGTAAGCGCGTGAAACCGTTCCAGCTGCACTGACACAACGACACTTGGTCCCTGTATTAACGTCGAGGCACCTACGGCTAGCCCCTCGTCCAGGATCGACTTTACCTGCGCCAAGCGGTCGCCGGGTGGATCCCCACGCCAAACCACATCAGCCTTGGGATAAAACTGGTTCGCCTCAGAAACGACAAGCGTTTGAGGTACAGTCAGCTCAATCGATGTCACAGAATATCGCGACTCCGCTGCCACGGATGCAACAATCGGCTGACGTCCGTCCATCTTTACCTCAGACAAAAGCAACCCATCAGATCGACTGGATTTCAACGCATCACATCCGCCGAGGCCAAGAACGACCGTCAACACGAGAAACAAGGATTTGGTTGTCAAGCAGCGATCCTCCAATTGGCGCGCATCGGTTGCGCCCACCTTTGCTTGCCAAATATGGCTGAAATAGGAAAACATTTGTTTTATTTTGCAACATTTTTAACGGTTTGGAAACAATCTATTCGCGTCAGTCAGTTTTTCCTCGGCAAGCACGCCTTGGAAACAGCATCAATGCCTTGCAAAATGGATGCGCAAGAAACTTGCGCGATTCGTTTGCATACCCGTTGTTAGCGCTAACAAAATCTGCTAAAAATACTTGAACCCAACCGCAGGAAACACGCCATGGCCCTAGATCAGGCAATCGCCCGCGTCACCGATCGTATCCGTGTACGATCCCACTCCAGCCGCGGGGCATATCTTGCGCGCA
>JACMNW010000343.1 GCA_014378345.1 Pseudorhodobacter sp.
CTTAATGACCGGAACAAGATGAACGATACCCCCCTTCTGCTTTGGTTCCGGCGCGATTTGCGGCTGTCTGATCATCCTATGCTGACGGCGGCGGTGGCAACGGGGCGTCCGTTGATCCCTGTGTTCATTCTGGACCAAGAAACCGAGGCGCTGGGCGCTGCGGCGAAATGGCGGTTGGGGGTATCGCTGGAGCATTTCGCCGGGCGGCTGGCGGGGTTGGGCAGCCGGATGGTGTATCGCTCTGGGCCTGCGCTGACGGTAATTGAGGCGCTGGTGGCGGAAACCGGGGCTGGTGGCGTGATGTGGTCGCGGCTTTATGATCCGGCGGCCAAAGCGCGGGATGCGGTGGTGAAAGCGGCGTGCAAGGCGCGCGGAGTTGAGGTCACCAGTTTTGCAGGGCATTTGCTACATGAGCCTTGGACAGTAGAAACCGGGCAGGGCGGGTTCTACCGGGTTTACACGCCGTTTTGGCGCAGCGTGAAGAATCGGGATTTGGCACCGGCCGAGGCCGCGCCGAAAAGGTTGCCGGGGCCAGCAGTTTGGCCTTTGTCCGAGGCTTTGGCCGATTGGCAGTTGGGAAGGGCGATGCAGCGCGGAGCGGCGGTGGTTTTGCCGTTTCAGTGCATTGGCGAAGAGGCAGCGTCGGCCAAGCTGGAGGCATTTCTGGACGGGCCGATTGACCATTACAGTGATGCCCGAAATTTGCCGGACCGGGTTGGCACATCGGGGCTTTCGCAGAACCTCGCCCTTGGCGAAATCGGGCCGCGCTATGTGTGGCATGCGGCAATGCGGGTTTGGTTGGGCGGCAGTGCCGGGGCCGAAACGTATCTGAAAGAACTGATCTGGCGCGAATTTGCCTACCACCTGTTGCACCATACGCCGCATATCGCCACTGCGAATTGGCGCGCCGATTGGGACGCGTTTCCGTGGCGCGGTGATAACCCGGATGCCGAGCGCTGGCGGCGCGGCATGACGGGGGAGCCGTTTGTAGATGCTGCAATGCGCGAGATGTATGTGACGGGCACCATGCACAACCGGGGCCGGATGATTGTCGCAAGCTACCTGACCAAGCATCTGTTGACCGATTGGAAAGTGGGGCTGGATTGGTTTGCCGATTGTCTGACCGACTGGGACCCGGCCTCTAATGCCATGGGGTGGCAATGGGCGGCGGGATCGGGGCCGGATGCATCGCCCTATTTCCGCATTTTCAACCCGGCAACGCAGGCGGAAAAATTTGATGCAGCGGCCGCCTATCGCAGGCGGTTTATAGCGGAATTGTCGCCGGCTCCGGGGCATGATGCGCGCAGCTTTTATGCGGCGGCGCCAAAATCCTGGGGGCTTGACCCTAAGGCAGCCTATCCGGCGCCTATCATAGCGCTATCTGAGGGCAGAGACCGTGCGTTGGCCGCATATGCCCAACGAAACAGTTAACGGCAATGCGGCCATCTGTGACGATTCTGTTACGGAGAGTCGGGCAAAAAGGGTGTCGCAGAAGTCGGCGCTGCACAATGAAAACGACGGGGAAGACATGACTGTTCTGACGACGACCAAAGGCCAATCCGGCTTGCCGCGCTATTTTGGTTTGGCCTTTGAGGTGGTCCGCAAGCTGGAATACGGCCGGCTGGATTTTGTGCTGCCAGACGGGCGGGTTTTTCGGGCCGAGGGCAAAAAGCCGGGTCCGTCGGCGGAACTGGTGGTGCACAACCCCGATACCTTTGCCCGGCTGATCCGCGAGGGCGATCTTGGCTTTTGCGATGCCTACCTGGAGGGGTGGTGGAGCACATCTGATTTGCAGGCGTTCATGGACCTGATCCACACTGACAACAATCATGTCTATGATGGCTATCCGGGCATGGCGTTGGTGCGGATGTATGAGAAAGCCCGCCACTGGCTGCGCGGCAATTCGCGCAAACAAGCGCGCAAGAACATCGCGCAGCATTATGATCTGGGCAATGATTTTTACGGACTGTGGCTGGATGAGACGATGACCTATTCATCGGCCAAGTTTGTTTCCGGAGCAGAGACGCTGGCAGATGCTCAGATTCTGAAATACGCCAGTATGGTGGATCAGATGGGGGTGAAACCCGGTGACCATGTGTTGGAAATTGGCTGCGGTTGGGGCGGTTTTGCGGAATATGCGGCGAAGGAACGGGGGCTGAAAGTGACCGGCCTGACCATCAGCCAGGCGCAGCATGACTATGCCGTGGCACGGATTGAGAAAGCGGGTCTTGCCGACCGTGTGACCATAAAGATGCAAGATTACCGCGATGAGCGCGGATCGTATGACGGGATCGCCAGCATCGAAATGTTCGAGGCAGTGGGTGAAAAATATTGGCCGATCTATTTTGACACGCTGCGTGACCGGTTGAAACCGGGCGGCCATGCGACTTTGCAGATCATCACGGTGCCAGATAAACGTTGGCATGTGTACAAACGCGGCGTTGATTTCATTCAGAAATATATCTTTCCGGGGGGCATGTTGCCATCACCCGGTGTGTTGAAAGATCAGGTCAGCCGGGCCGGACTAACCATTCGCAGTACCATCGAATTTGGCCAAAGTTACAGCGAGACCCTGCGTCGGTGGCACGACAGCTTTAACCACCGTTGGGATGAGGTGGCACATATGGGGTTTGATGACCGGTTTCGCAGAATGTGGAATTTCTACCTTACCTCTTGCGCGGGGGCATTTCAGGGCGGAAACTGTGATGTAGTACAAATCACCGTGACCCGCCCAAGGTAGATATATCATGCCCACAGCCTCTAAGATCGTTGCAGCCATTTGCTTTGCGTTGTTTGGGGCGATTGCGGCGTCTGTTGTGAAGCCAGCACTGCCAGAGGGCACCCAACTTGGCTACTTTTTACCGATTTTGGCTATCATAGGTTTGTTGAACGGCTGGTGGGTCATGGGGCGACTGACCGGGCATGGCTACCGCAGTGCAATGGGGTCTGGCGTGCGCACGGCGATTACCATCGTGGTTTGGGCGCTGCTGGTATTTTCGATTTATGAAATGGTCAAGCGGTCCATGCAGGTAAGCCGCTACGATGGCCCGATGGAGGCGGTTGTTGCCGCTTTTGGGTTGATGCTGGATTACGGCAGAGTCCTGCTGACACCGCCCATTTTAGGCACATTTTTGTTGGGTGGTCTGGTTTGTGGTGCCATCACTGAATGGGCCGGTAAACGCTGGTTGTGACGGCGGTGACCAATCTTTTTTTCTATGGCACGCTGTGTCACTTGCCGGTGTTGCGCGTGGTTCTTGGCCATGAGCCGGATGTATGCCCGGCAGTGTTGTCAGATTATGCCGTATCTTGGGTGCAAGGTCAGGCTTTTCCGATGATCAATCAGCAGCTGGGTGCATTGGTCAAAGGGATTTTTCTGCGTGGGGTTGATGCTGAGGATTTGGCGCGACTGGATTTTTATACCGGCAGCTTCCATGTGCGAAAGCGCAAAATTGCGGTCGCAACAGATCAGGGGGCCGAAACAGCCGAGGTTTATTTTCCAGACACCAGCCTTTGGACAGCCGGGCAGCCTTGGCGGACCGAAGACTGGGCTGCGGTTTGGGGGGATACGGTCACGGCGACGGCAGGCGATGTGATGGCGCTGTACGGTTTGCGCGACGCGTCGTCGATCGCGCGGCGACGCGGGGCCATGTTGCTGCGCGGCGCTGCCCGGGTGCGTGCGGGGATGCTGGGGCAGCCCACGCTGCGGCGTCCGGTGGCTGCGGGTGATGTCGTCGTTCAGACCCGCCATTACCCCTATGCCAATTTCTTTAGCGTCGAAGAATATGATCTTAGCTTTCGCCGCTTTGATGGCACGATGAGCGGGGTCGTGAACCGTGCCACCTTTATTTCTGGCGATGCAGTGACTGTTCTGCCGTACGACCCGGTGCGCGACCGGGTGCTGCTGGTTGAACAGTTCCGTGCCGGGCCGTTTGCGCGCGGTGATGCGAACCCCTGGCAGCTAGAGGCAATCGCCGGGCGGATTGATCCGGGCGAGACGCCGCAAGACGCCGCACGCCGCGAGGCGGTGGAAGAGGCGGGGTTGGTGTTGGGGGCATTGCTGCCAGTGGCGCGCTATTACCCGACGCCGGGGGCTATGGCGGAATTTTTATACAGCTATGTCGCGTTGTGTGACCTGCCCGACGGATGCGCTGGCGTATTTGGCGTGGCGGGCGAAGCCGAAGATATTCGCGGACATTTGGTATCTTTTGACCGGTTGATGGAACTGGTCGCATCAGGCGAGGCATCGAATGCGCCGGTGGTTTTGACGGCGCTGTGGTTGCAGCGTGAACGCGCGCGGCTGCGCGAGGCCGAAAATCCTTCGACAAGATTTTGACAAGGATTTTCTGAAATCCTTTGTCTGCCAATCCGTTATACCGCGAGGCTGGTCCATGCGCCATTGCGTCCGGCAGACCGCACGCAGGCATCGACAAAGGCCACGCCTTCAACGCCCTCTTTCAGGCCGGGGAAGGTTACGGCGCTATCCAGTGCTGTCCCATCGCGGCGTGACAGTATCGCCCGTGCGGCCTCGGCATAAATATTGGCAAAACCTTCAAGATAGCCTTCGGGGTGGCCGGGGGGCACGCGGGTCATGCGCGCCGCCTCTGGTCCCGTACCTGCACCGCCACGGGTCAGGCGGTAGCGGGGGGCGCCAAGCGGAGTGACCCACAGGTAATTTGGGTTTTCCTGTTCCCATTCGATGCCCGCCTTGGTGCCGTAAATCCGCAGTCGCAGGGCGTTTTCACAGCCAGATGCGACCTGCGAACACCACAGCATGCCCCGCGCGCCGCCGTGGTAGCGCATCATGACATGGGCATTGTCGTCGACGCGGCGGCCCGGAACAAAGCTTTGCAGATCGGCGGCAAGGCTTTCCAGCGTCAGGCCGGAGACGAAATTGGCAAGGTTAAACGCATGGGTGCCGATATCGCCGGTGGAACCGCCAGCCCCAGTGCGGGCGGGATCGGTGCGCCAGTCGGCTTGTTTCTGGCCGGATGCCTCCAAAGGTTCGGCAAGCCAGTCTTGGGCGTATTCGACTTGTACAAGGCGGATGTCACCCAGCGTGCCTGCATCGACCATCGCCTTGGCTTGGCGGACCATGGGGTAGCCGGTATAGTTGTGGGTCAAAGCGAAAATCACGCCGGAGGCTTCGGCAGCTTTTGCCAGTTTTTTCGCCTCGGGCAGGGTAGCCGTCAGCGGTTTGTCGCAGATCACATGAATGCCGCGTTTGATGAATTGCAGGGCCACGGGCGCATGCATGTGGTTGGGGGTGACGATGGCCACCATTTCGACGCCATCGGTGCGGCGGGCCTCTTTTGCCGCCATTTCGCCGTAACTGCCATAGGCGCGGGCGACGCCCAGATCAGCGGCAGAGGCGAGGGATTTTTCCGTGCTGGATGAAAAACACCCCGCAACCAGTTCATATTGGTCATCAATCCGCGATGCGATGCGGTGGACGGCCCCGATAAAGGCGTCTCGCCCGCCGCCGACCATACCAAGCCGGATGCGGGGGCTGCGGGCCACATGTGCGCCTGTGATAGCCATGATTATAGCAATCCTAACATGTGGCGGTTGGCGGCGTGATCGGTGTCTGCATCTGCGAAATCGTCGGAAGCACGTTCCGTTACGCGGATGATATGGGCGCGCACGAAGTCTGATCCTTCCCTTGCGCCGTCCTCGGGGTGTTTGATGGCACATTCCCATTCGACCACGGCCCAGCCGTCAAAGCCATATTGGGTGAGTTTTGAGAAGATGGAGCCGAAGTCAACCTGCCCATCACCAAGGCTGCGGAAGCGCCCCGCGCGGTTGATCCACGATTGGTAGCCGCCATAAACACCCTGCCGCCCGGTGGGGTTCAGTTCGGCATCCTTGACGTGGAACATTTTGATACGGTCATGGTATATATCTATATTATCAAGGTAATCAAGATGTTGCAGGACGTAATGGCTGGGGTCATACAGCATGTTGGCGCGTTTGTGGTTGCTGACACGGTCTAAAAACATCTCAAACGTCACACCATCATGCAGATCTTCGCCGGGGTGAATTTCGTAACACAGGTCAACGCCGCACTCATCCGCATGGTTCAGGATGGGCAACCAGCGTTTTGCGAGTTCGTCAAAGGCGGCCTCAACCAAACCAGCCGGGCGTTGCGGCCATGGGTAGATGTAGGGCCATGCAAGCGCGCCGGAAAAGGTGGCATGGGCGGTAAGGCCAAGGTTTTTTGACGCGGTGAGGGCCAGTTTGACCTGTTCCACCGCCCAAGCCTGCCGCGCCTTGGGGTTGCCCTTTACGGAGGCTGCCGCAAAGCCATCAAACGCGGTATCATAGGCGGGGTGCACGGCGACCAACTGGCCTTGCAGGTGGGTGGCAAGTTCGGTGATCTGGATGCCGCTTTCCGCCGCGACACCTTTGATCTCGTCGCAATAAGTTTTTGATGTGGCGGCGCGTTCCAGATCGAACAGCCGCGCATCCCAGCTTGGCAGTTGCACGCCGACATAGCCGCAATCTGCTGCCCATTCTGTGATGCCGCGCCAAGAATTAAACGGGGCCACATCGCCCGCAAACTGTGCCAGAAACAGGGCCGGGCCTTTTATGGTTTTCATCGTATCCCCCCAAGGGCTGCGCCCGGTTTTTCTGCGGTTATGGTGGCATGATGTGCGGCACGAGGGAAGGGTCAAGCGCGGCGAAAGATTGCGCTAGCGGCAACGATTTGCCAATCGGCTTGATTGCGCGGGCGCGTGCCTTCATAAGCGGATCTCAGTAAGCAAAAGTTGGGCGGTATGGACGCAGAGACACGCAAAATACCCTCGCATGAGGTGACCTATGGCCGCTTGCGCGACATGGTGCTGTTTGGGTATCTGGAGCCGGGGCAACCCGTTACGATTCAGGGCCTGATCCGCGATCTGGACGCGGGGATGACGCCTGTGCGTGAAGCGATCCGACGCCTGGCGGCTGAGGGTGCATTGCTGCCGCAGGGCAACAGGCGGGTATCGGTGCCGCATTTGACGCCTGCTTTGGTGGATCAGGTGGCGTTCGCGCGGCTGTCGATTGAGCCGCATTTGGCGGAACTGGCAATGACGGCGATGACGCCTGAGTTGATTGCGCTATTGGAAGCGATTGA
>JACMNW010000344.1 GCA_014378345.1 Pseudorhodobacter sp.
ACGGCTTGCCGAAATGGCCCGCGCCCTGTGTGCCAAAATCGCTGTCACCGCACACGATGATTGCCTGCCCGACCTGCGCACAGCCCTTGAAGGCACAGGTATCAACGCCGCCAGCGGCGCCGTCGCCCTGCAAGAGGCCGCAGATCGCCCGGCAGATTGGGTGATGTCGGCAATCGTCGGGGCGGCGGGTCTGGAGCCCGGCTTTCGCGCCCTGCGCCATGGGGCCACGCTGGCCCTTGCCAATAAGGAAAGCCTTGTCACCGCGGGGCCGTTGTTGCTGGCCAAGGCCGCCCGCCACAAGGCCACCATCCTGCCCGTCGATTCAGAACATTCCGCGATATTTCAGGCGCTGACCGGCGAAGATATCACCGCCGTTGAACGCATAATTCTGACCGCTTCCGGCGGCGCGCTGCGTGACTGGCCAATCGACCGACTGGCGCATGCTACCTTGCAGGACGCGCTTGCGCATCCAAACTGGGCCATGGGCCAGCGGATCACCGTGGATTCCGCCAGCATGTTCAACAAGGCGCTGGAAATCATTGAAACGCGGGAATTCTTTGGCGTGACGCCGGACCAGATCGAGGTGATCATTCACCCCGAATCGTTGATCCATTCCATGGTCGGCTTTCACGATGGCGCCATCATGGCCCATTTGGGGGCGCCCGATATGCGCCATGCCATCGGTTATGCGTTAAACCATCCGGCCCGCAGCCCGCTGCCGGTGGCGCGGCTTGATTTTGCAGCCCTGGGCAAGCTGTCGTTCCGTGCGCCAGACGACACGCGGTATCCCGCCTTGCGCCTTGCGCGCGAGGTGATGGCGACCCGCGGCCTTGCGGGGGCTGTGTTTAATGCGGCCAAAGAAATCGCTCTCGATCTGTTTATCGCCGGGCGCATTGGCTTTCTTGACATGGCGCATCTGGTAGAAGACACGCTTGCCAAGGTTTCGGCTGAGATTAGCCTTGGTAATGCCGCCCTTGCCCTTGAAGACGTGCACCGGGCAGACCATCTTGCCCGCATACGGGCGAATGAGGCGGCACAAATGCGGCAAAAGGGGCACTAGGGCTTGGAATTTGTAAATTTACTACCCGCCTTTGGTGGTTTGGTCTGGACCGTGCTTGCCTTTGTTCTGGCGCTGTCGATTATTGTGGCGGTGCATGAATACGGCCATTACATCGTTGGTCGCTGGTCGGGCATCCATGCCGAGGTGTTCAGCCTTGGCTTTGGTCCCGTAGTCTATTCCCGCATTGATAAGCGTGGCACGAAGTGGCAGCTGGCGGCCTTGCCGTTTGGCGGATTTGTGAAGTTTCTGGGCGACAGCAGTGCGGCATCAGGCAAAGACGGCGAAAAAATATCCGGCCTGTCAGACGCCGAAAGACGCCGCACTATGCACGGCGCGCCACTTTGGGCACGCGCCGCAACCGTTGCGGCCGGGCCCGTCTTCAATTTCATTTTGTCAATTGTTGTGTTCTTTGGTCTGTTCCTGTCTTTTGGCGTGACCGCCGATCTTCCCGTGATCGGGTCGATGAAGCCCCTGCCGTTTGAAGGCCAATCCCTGCTGCCGGGCGATCAGATATTGTCAGTTTCGGGTATCAAGACGGCTGATTTTGATGCTTTTGTTGCAGCAACCAAAGATCTACCCGTTACGGCCCGCGTCGATTATCTGGTGCAACGGGATGGTGCAAGCGTGTCGGTGTCTGGCCCCTATCCGCTGCCACCTGTTGCAGATGCCGTGCAACCCAGATCCGCCGCAAGTGACGCAGGTGTAAAAGCCGGGGATGTGATCCTGGCTATCAACGGTCAGCCCGTATCGGCGTTTGAAGAAGTGCGTGCCGCGGTGGGTGCATCAGACGGCAAGCCGCTTTCTTTCAAAATCTGGCGCGCCGGGGCGGACTTTGAGGCAACGATGATACCGCAACGCCGCGATTTGCCCAAAGATGGTGGTGGTTTTGAAACGCGCTGGCTGATTGGCATGTCAGGCGGTTTGATGTTTGTGCCGGAATTGCGCACGCCGGGCCTGTTCGAGGCGGCGTCGCTTGCCGTGCAGGGAACTTGGAAAGCGGGCACAACTAATTTGTCGTTCTTGTGGAATATAGTTATCGGCAATGTATCAACATGCAACGTCAGTGGTCCCATCGGCATTGCAAAAGTGTCGGGTGATGCGGCGCGTCAAGGCATCGACAGCTTCATCATGTTGATTGCGTTGCTGTCTACATCTGTTGGCCTGTTGAACCTGTTTCCAATTCCGGTGCTGGATGGTGGTCATTTGGTGTTTCATGCCTTTGAGGCCGTTACCGGCAAGCCGCCGTCAGACCGGGTGTTGCGCGTCTTGATGGGCATTGGGCTGACAGCATTGTTGGGTCTGATGGCGTTTGCCGTGACAAACGATATTTTCTGCCCCTAAACAATCGGAACCCGGCCTTTGTGGCGCATCGTCAAACTGATGCCACAATCTTTCGGCACATTAGCCGCAAATTAACTTTTGAGGTGTCGTCATGCAAGCTGTTGCCCAAGGCTACCAAGGCCTTTCGCTGGTTATCGGGCTGAACTGGGACCGGTTGTTTTTTCTGGGCACAATCGTTGTCGGGCTGTTGTCCGGGGCGTTTTTAGGGTCTGCCATTCTCCAACCTTAAGCTGAACCAGGGCGCACAAGATGTTGCGTGCTTACCCTGATAAAAAAACCACCACTGCCTTTTGACAAGCCATCGCTTACCCGTTAGTCAGGTATATCAGGTTGGTTTTTGTGGGGCGGGATAATGGGAAATGTGACAGGCGCAATTTCGGCGCGCGGTACGATCAGCCGGCGGATATTGCGCCAAACAGCGGTCGCGGTTTTCCTAGGATTGGCAGTGACTTCCGGCCCTTTGTTAACCTCAGCCCAAGCGCAAAGTTACAGCTTTTCTTCGGTAACTGTGCAAGGCAACGAACGCGTCGACGCCGCCACCATCATCAGCTATGCGGGAATCGCCAAGGGGCAAGAAGTGTCTGCCGCCGCCCTGAACGACGCATATCAGCGCATCGTCAACTCTGGCCTGTTTGAGACGGTCGATGTTCGCCCACAGGGCGGCACGCTGGTTATTGCCGTAAAAGAATACCCGATTGTGAATGTGATCAACTTTGAAGGTAACAAGCGGCTGAAAGACGAACAGCTTGCCGAAGTTGCGTCATCCTCGAAGGCCCGCCGTGTATACTCGCCCGCCCTTGCCGAGGCAGATGCAACCGCGATTGCCGAAGCCTACCGGGTGGCAGGGCGCACGGCCGCAACCGTGACACCGCGTATCATCCGGCGGTCTGACAACCGCGTCGATCTGGTGTTTGAGATTACCGAAGGCAAGGTGGTTGAGGTGGAACGGCTGTCCTTCGTAGGCAACCGTGCCTATTCCGACCGCCGCCTGCGCCAAATTCTGGAAACCAAACAGGCAGGCCTGCTGCGCCAACTGATCCAGGCCGATACCTATGTCGCCGAACGCGTCGATCTTGATAAGCAACTTCTCCGCGATTTTTATCTGTCACGCGGCTATGTCGATTTTCAGGTTTTGGATGCGTCGTCCGAACTTGCGCGGGAACGTGACGGCTATTTCGTAACCTTTAACATCCGTGAAGGCCAAAGCTTTAACGTAGGGACTGTAAGCACATCTTCGACGGTCGAGGGTGTAGACGCTGCCGAATTCGAAGCGGTTCAAAAACTACCATCCGGCGTGACCTATTCGCCTGCACTGATTGAAACCAATATCGCGCGGATGGAAAATCTGGCGCTGCGCAAGGGCCTGAATTTCATTCGAATTGAGCCTAAAATAACCCGCAACGACCGTGATCAAACGCTGGATGTCGAATTTGTGCTGTCACGTGGTGAACGGATATTCGTGGAACGCATTGATATCCAAGGCAATAATACAACGTTGGATCAGGTGGTGCGGCGTCAGTTCCGCACGGTTGAAGGCGACCCCTTCAATCCCCGCGAGGTACGTCAAGCCGCTGAACGCATTCGCGCGCTTGGCTTCTTTGTGGATGCCAAAGTTGACGCGCAGCCTGGTACTGCCGGGGATCAGGTTGTCGTTGACGTGAATGTTGAAGAACAACCAACAGGCAAGTTGTCGTTTGGTGCCAGTTATGGGGCCCAATCCGGCATTGCACTTACAATTGGGTTTTCCGAAACCAACTTCCTTGGCCGGGGGCAGGGGCTTTCGGTTAATTTGTCGAACGGCACGGATAACCGCGACATCAGCTTTGGCTTTGTTGAACCAGCGTTTTTGGGCCGGGATTTGAAGTTCAAACTTGGTGCCTATTACAAGACAACAGAACAGCAAGACGCGAAATACAACACCAGCAATATCGGGCTGACGACCGGCCTCGAATTTCCCGTCAGCGAAAATGGTCGGCTGGAACTGCGCTACCGCATTTCCGAAGACGAGATTACGGACGTTGCTGTCGGCAGTTCTAATATTATCGTGCGTGAAGCGGCGCGCGGCGCGTTGTTGACCAGCACGCTGGGCTACAGCTACAGCTATGATACAAGGGTGAACGGGCTGAACCCAAATGGCGGTGTTTTGTTGCGCTTTAGCCAAGATTTTGGCGGCTTGGGCGGCGATACGAAGTATATTTTGACCAATGCCTTCGCCTTGGCCGAAACCAAAGTCCTGAAAGAGGAAGTAACCGTTCGCGCCATTTTTGAAGGTGGCATGATCAATTCTTTGGGCGATAGCGGCAGCAGGGTTACGGAGCGCTTTTTTGCCAATGGCAAGCTGCGTGGTTTTGAAAGCAATGGGTTTGGCCCACGCGATCTGACCGCGCCCAACCAAGATGCGCTTGGCGGCAATGTCTATGCCACGGCCCGGCTTGAAGCCGAATTTCCGATCGGCCTGCCAGAAGAATATGGCGTGAAAGGCGGGGCTTTCCTTGATGTAGGCTCGGTCTGGTCTTTGGATGATATCGCGGGCACTGGCGGCCCGGTGGATGATAATTTCCACCTGCGCTCTGCCATTGGTCTTTCCGTGTTCTGGAATACGCCCATTGGGCCTTTGCGGTTCAACTTTTCCAAAGCGCTGGTCAAAGAAGACTATGACAAAGAGCAGAACTTTGATTTGACCATCTCGACAAAGTTCTGATGCGTGGTGGGGCAACTGGCTATTTTCTGGCGGCTTTTCTTGCCGTAGCTGGGCCTGTATCGGTCTGTGTTGCCCAAGATACTGGCGCGCAAAGTGCCGTATTAACTGTTGATCCGGAACGGCTTTTTGCTGAATCGAGATTTGGCAAAGCTGCCATTGCCAAACTGGAGGCGGCTCAGCAAGATTTGCTGGCTGAAAACAAAAAACTTGAAATCGCGCTAGAGGCGGAAGAAAAAGATCTGACCGAACAGCGCCCCACTTTGCCGCCGGACCAATTTCGAAAACTAGCCGATGCTTTCGATAAGAAGGCCGAAGAAATTCGCGCGGCACGCCTTGCAAAGTCACGCAGTTTGACCACCCTGCGCGATGAGGATCGACAGAATTTTCTAAGCGCCGTCGTGCCCATTTTGGGTGATTTGATGGGTGAAATGGGGGCTTTGGTCATTTTGGATAAAAAAACTGTATTTTTGTCATTTGAACGGGTTGATGTAACGACCCGCGCCCTTGCCCGGATTGATGCGGCCCTTGATAATAATCTAAATCCTATCGCGCCGCAGACTGCGCCGGATAAAATTACGCCTGCCCCATAAGTATTGCTTATTAGGTTTTGCTGCGTAACCCAAAGGGCGCGGTACCTTTGAATGATTTTACCGTGCCTTGCCGGATCACGCCCAAGTTGCTAGCACAGTGGTTTAACGGCGCTTTCGCCTAACTCCCCAGTTCAGGAGACGACATGTCCGATCAATCCGCCCCTAGTGTCACCTTAGTGCCGGTTGTAGACCTTGATCTGATCCAACGGATCATCCCGCATCGCTATCCGTTTTTGTTGATCGACAAGGTCTGTGACGTTGTTTTGCATAAGTCCTGCGTTGGCATCAAAAACGTCACTTACAACGAGCCGCAGTTTCAGGGCCATTTTCCCGGCATGCCGATTTTTCCCGGCGTGATGATCATAGAGGCGATGGCGCAGACTTCTGGCATACTGGTTGGTCTGTCGATGGATCTGGTTGATAAAGGGGCAAAGGTTTTCTTCATGGGGGTTGACGGCGTTAAGTTCCGGCGCAAGGTGGTGCCCGGCGACGTGTTGGAACTGCATGTGACCGCCTTGCGCGGTGGCGGCCGGGTCTGGAAGTTTGAAGGTCGCGCGATGGTTGGCACAGAACTTGCCTGCGAAGCCACCTTTTCCGCCATGTTCGATCTGCCAAAAGCTTGAACGACATGACCATTTCGCATGACGCCCGCATTCACCCCAGTGCGCATATCGAACCGGGCGCGGTTATTGGGGCAGGGGCCGAAGTCGGGCCTTTTTCGCTTATTGGGGCCGAAGTTACACTTGGTGACGGGG
>JACMNW010000034.1 GCA_014378345.1 Pseudorhodobacter sp.
CTTCAGCGCCGCCCCGCTTTCATACAAAGCAATGCTTTGCTCCAACGGCACCTCGCCCTTTTCAAGCTGCGATACCACCTGCTCCAACGCCAACATCGCCTCTTCAAAACTCATCTCAGCGATCTTTTTATCCGTCATCGGCCCCGCTCCGCCAAAATACCAACATGCGCTGCAACGCAATCTTCCAGCGCATCAAGATCATATCCGCCTTCCAGTGTCGAGACGACGCGGCCCCCGGCGCAGGCATCCGCCACGTCGCAAATCCGCCCTGTCAGCCAGCCATAATCCTGCGCAGTCCAGCGCAAGTTGCCCAGCGGATCATTGCGGTGCGCATCAAATCCTGCCGATACCAAAATCAGCTCAGGCGCAAATTCCATAAGCCGAGGAAACGCCATTGCCTCATAAACCGCCCGCATCTCTGCCCCGCCAGACCCCGCCGCCAGCGGTATATTCAATATCTGGCCGTGTTCGCCATTTTCGGAAGCCGCCCCAGACCCCGGATAAAGCGGCATCTGATGCGACGATAGAAACAAACACCGCGCCTCATCCCACAGCAAATCCTGCGTGCCGTTGCCGTGATGCACATCGAAATCCACTATTGCCACACGCGCCAATCCGTGACGATCCAGCGCCCGCTTTGCGGCAATCGCCACCGTGCCAAACAAACAAAACCCCATCGCGGCTTCCCGCTCCGCATGGTGACCCGGCGGGCGGCAGCCCACAAAGGCATTTCTTGCCTTCCCCGCCATCACCGCATCTACGCCAGCGCAAACCCCACCCACAGCCCGCAATGCGGCGTTAAGCGACCCCGGCGACATAAAAGTATCGCCGTCCAGCGTCACATATCCCGTGTCCGGCACCGCTGCCCGAACCCGCGCCAAATACCGCGCCGGATGACACCGCAGCACATCGGCGTCGTCCCCAATCGGCGCAGCTAACCGCGATACCTCCAACCCCACCAACCCACGCTCCACCGCCCGCAAACGATCCACCCTCTCCGGATGCCCTTCAGGCGTTACATGGGTCAGGCAATCGTCATGCGTATAAACTGCAGTCACCATCTGCTTCAGCTTTCATTTTGGTAAAAATATCCTCGGGGGTCCGGGGGCAGACAGCCCCCGGCGCTTGCCACAACTCAATCCGGTGCCAGCATATACCCCTCACCGCGCACCGTTTGCAGATAGCGTGGCTGTTTCGGGTCCGCCTCAATCTTGCGCCGCAACCTTGTGATCTGCACATCCACCGCGCGCTCCTGCGAGGCATCCTCGCCCAGATCGCCGACCAGCTTTTCCCGGCTTACCGCCGCCCCCGGTTGCGCCGAAAATATCCGCATCAGCGCGGCTTCCGACGCCGTCAACCGTACCGGGTCCGCCCCGCCCCACATCTCTCCCCGGACAAGATCATAGCGCACTTCGCCCAGATGCAGCACTTTCGGCCCGGTATCCGCCTTGACCGCAGGCACGCGGCGCAAAATCGCGTTAATGCGCAACAACAACTCCTTGGGCTCGAACGGCTTCACAAGATAATCATCCGCCCCTGCTTCAAACCCTTCAATCCGGTTCGACGCCTCGCCCTTCGCCGTAAGCAGCAAGATCGGCACCGTCATCTTGGCCCGTAAATCGCGGGTCAAGGCAATGCCGTCTTCCCCCGGCATCATCACATCCAACACCAGCAGATCAAACTCCAACCCCGCCAGCAACCGTCGCGCTTGCAAAGCATCGCGCGCGATTGTCACCAAAAACCCGTGGCGGATCAGAAACTTCTGTAACAACCCCCGGATGCGTTCATCATCATCAACAACCAGCAAATGCGCCTGTGGCTCGGTCATACTCCACCCTCTTTCAGCGTTTGAAACTGCCTGCGCAGTTCCGGGTCCATCATCGCCTCCAGCACTTGCCGAAACCCCTGCACCGCCGCAGGCCCCGCCGCACGGTAGGCCGACCGCATCCGCACCCGCTGTGCATCTGACAATGATCGCTCCAACGCCAACCCCTTTTCGGTTAAATGCAAATGCCTCTCGCGCTTATCCCGCTTGCCCACCAGCGCCTCTACAAGACCATCCTCTATCAAACTGCGCAACACCCGGTTCAAGCTTTGCTTGGTCACGCCCAAAATCATCAACAGATTGCTCACCGTCGTGGCCGGGCTGCGATGGATGAAATGAATGGCCCGGTGGTGCGCGCGCCCGTAATCCATGCCTTCCAGAATTCGGTCCGGATCGGCAGTAAAGCCGCGATAGGCGAAGAACATCGCCTCAATGCCCTTGCGCACCTGTTCGTCGGTCAGGAACAACAGGCTTTCGCCACTGTCCTGCGCTACACTGTTCGCCATTGCACACTCCTGAATCCGCATCAGATTTTAGGACAGCCTTGTTGACTTTCCAAGATCAGACTGTTAGCAAATCCACGATTTCGCGCAATATTATGTCCGATGCGGACCTATCTTGCGCAACATTCGCAAATGTGGACGGGTTGGAGGATACGATGGCAGGCTATGATGATCGCGATGGCTTTATCTGGATGGATGGCAAACTGGTCGATTGGCGCGCCGCCAACGTGCATATCCTGACCCATGCCCTGCATTATGCGTCATCGGTGTTTGAAGGCGAACGCTGCTACAACGGCAAGATCTTCAAATCGGTGGAACATTCCGAACGCCTGCGCAAATCGGGCGAATATCTTGATATGCCACTGCCCTATTCGGTGGCGGAAATTGAGGCAGCAAAAGAAGCTACGTTAAAGGCCAACAACCTGACAGACGCCTACGTGCGTGCCATCGCCTGGCGCGGTGCGGGTGAAGATATGGGTGTAGCCTCCCTGAAAAACCCCATTCGCATGGCCGTGGCCGTCTGGACATGGGGCAACTACTACGGCGATGCCAAAATGAAGGGCGCGAAACTTGATATCGCCAAGTGGAAACGCCCCTCGCCCGAAACCATTCCGCACGCCGCCAAGGCCGCCGGTCTTTACATGATCTGCACCATGTCCAAACACGCGGCTGAAGCGAAAGGGTGTTCCGACGCCATGATGTTCGATTATCGCGGCTATGTGGCCGAAGCGACGGGTGCAAATATCTTCTTTGTGAAAGACGGCGAAGTGCATACCCCCCTGCCAGATGCTTTCCTGAATGGCATCACCCGTCAAACCGTTATTGGAATGCTGAAGGGCAAAGGCATCAAAGTGCATGAACGCCACATCATGCCAGCTGAGCTGGAAAGCTTTCAGCAATGCTGGCTGACCGGCACCGCCGCCGAAGTTACCCCCGTGGGCCAAATCGGTGACTATAACTTTGAGGTAGGCAGCCTGACGCAGCAAATCTCTACGGATTATGAGAAATTGGTCCGGGCTTAACGCCGTCAGATTGCAGGGTGCGCAGGTATTGCGCACCCTGCTGATTGAAAATCCTAAACCATCCGCCCGCGCGCAATCCGGCAAAACTGCACCAACCGCGCCGAACCGGCTTTAGCCTCGGGACGATGCCAAGTCCTTCCCACGCTACGGGCAATTGCTAAAAAATGCACCACCCGCCCAGCCTCGGCCACGCGACGATGATCGAACACATGCTTAGCCATCATTACCTCCCTCGGTTGCAAATGCCAAAGCATACTCCCGAATCGCGGATGCCCAAAGCACGCTTTTCGCAACCCGCGCGGCATTCAGCCGACCGACCAGTTTAAACCGCTGAAAACCCACCATCCACGAACAGGCTGGTCCCTGTCACAAAATCCGCGTCGTCCGACGCCAGATACAGCGCCGCGCGCGCAATATCTTCCGGCCGACCCAACCGCCCCTGAGCCGCCGTAATCGCCGCCTCTGATACATCCACGCCCAGCGCAGTTAGCTCCGTCACCTCGCGCAGGCCGTGCGGTGTTTCAATAAACCCCGGACAGATGGCGTTACACCTGATCCCCCGATCCCGGAATTCCACCGCAATGGCGCGCGAAAACATATGGCAAGCGCCTTTGGTGGCATCATACAGCACCTCCATCGGCGTGGCATAAACCGCCGAAATGCTGGACGTGCAAACAATCGCCCCGCCCCCCGCTGCTATCATTTGCGGCAACACGGCGCGCGTCATCAGATACATAGATTTCACGTTCACATCGAACAGAAAATCCCAATCCGCTTCCTCCGTCTCAAGGAATGGCTTGATCACAATCGTGCCGGCATGGTTGAACAACACCGTCACCGGGCCAAGGGCCGCGGATACGGCCGCAACCGCCGCCTCGACCTCGGCCTTTATGGCCACATTGCAGGCCGCAAAAACCACCTTGTGCCCGGCACCAACCAATTCTGCCGCCAAAGCCGTGCCGCGCACAACATCGCGGTCGATAATGCCCACAGCCGCCCCTTCGGCCGCAAAAAGGCGAACGGCTGCCGCGCCGCATCCGCCCGCCCCGCCAGACACAATCGCCACTTTTCCGCTTAACCGATCAACCATCGCTACCCCCTGTTTGATCAAAGCCTAGCAGGAGGCGAATGGGGTCAAAAGGCCGATTCGGTTTCACCTGTGCTGCAACCACACACACTGCCCCTGATCGCGTTGGAATTGCAGCAACCGTTACTGCCAAAGCCGCATGCCCGTTGCCGCAATCCCGGAACTACAATCCCAAATCACAAACCAGCATCATCACTTGCGCAAACTTCAAGCTGCGCTACCGCCCACCGCGCCGCATCTGCTACGGTCGGGTCTGCATCGCCCTGCAAAGGAACTGCACTTGGGGCAAGCCCAGCCATACCCGAGTTCCCAATCGCATACAGCACATTGCGCACAAACCGGTTCCGACCAATCCGTTTAATCGGGCTGCCCGCAAAACGTGCGCGGAACCCTGCGTCATCCAATACCACCAATTCCGCCAACTCCGGCATACCCACGCGCGGGCGGTAGCCGATCTCCGTCGCCGCCACCGCAAACTTGTTCCAGGGACATACCGCCAGACAATCATCGCAGCCATAAATCCGGTTGCCCATCAATCCGCGCAACGCCTCGTCCACCGGTCCACTATGCTCGATGGTCAAATAAGAAATGCACCGCCTGGCATCCAACCGATAAGGTGCCGGAAACGCGCCCGTCGGACAAATATCCAAACAGGCGGTGCACGTCCCGCAATGGTCAACCTCTGCTGCATCCTTCGGCAAATCCAGCGTTGTAAAAATCGCACCCAGAAAAAACCAGTTGCCCAAATCGCGCGCCAGCAAATTGGTATGCTTGCCCTGCCAACCCAAGCCCGCCGCCTGCGCAAGCGGCTTTTCCATCACTGGGGCCGTATCAACAAACACCTTGATCTCGGCCCCTGTTTCCGCAACCAACCACCGTCCCAGCCGCTTCAACCGCCGCTTCACCAGATCATGATAATCGCGCCCTTGGGCATAAACGCTTACCGCCCCCCGGTCTCGCTGCTTTAGCACTGCCAAAGGGTCGACGTTTGGCGAATAAACCTCTGCCAGCATGATCACAGACCGCGCTTCTGGCCAAAGCGCTGCCGCAGACCCGCGCCAAGCCTCCCGCTCGGCCATCCACGCCATCTGGCCGTGATGCCCTGCGTCCAGATATGCCCGCAACCGCCCGGCTGTTTCCGGAACGGCATCCGGCGCGCAAATGCCCACCTTGGAAAACCCCTCGACCAAAGCCTGAGCTTTCATTTTGGCACAAATATCCCGGGGGTTGACGGTTGGTGCGCCATTGGTTCGAGAACCAACCGGCGACGGGGGCTGGCCCCCGGCTTTCCCAATCAAAAATCCAAATCCGCATAATGCGCAGGCGGCGGAAATCCCGATACCTGATCCACCAACAGCGTCCGAAAACACGGCCGTGATTTGATCTTGGCATACCAGTCTTTCACCACCGCATGCCGGTTCCAATCCACATCCGATATGTAATCCAGACAAGACAAATGCGCCGCCGCCGTGAAATCTGCCAGCGTCATATCATTGCCCGCAAGCCACCTGCGCTGGTCCAGCAACCACGCCATATAATCCAGATGATATTTGATCCGCGCAGCCCCGGCCTTCACGTTCTTGCTGTCCGGATATCCCTGCCCGATTACTTTTTTGGTCATCCGTTCATAAAGCAGCTTCGACGTCACTTCGGCATGAAATTTATCATCAAACCACGCACACAACCTGCGCACTTCGAACCGCCCATCCGGATCGCGCGGCATCAACGCGGGCAGTGGGTACGCCTCTTCCAGATATTCGCAAATCGCCTGGCTTTCCGACATGGTCCGGCTGTCCATCCGCAACACGGGTACCTTGCCTGCCGGATTGCGGCGCAGAAATTCAGCGCTCGGCTCCCAGTACTTTTCCTCAACCAGCTCTACCTCAATCCGCTTTTCCGCCAGCGTAAGACGCACCTTGCGGCAAAACGGCGAAAGGGGGACGTGGTAAAGACGGTTCATCGCGAACAAAACTCCGGGCAATCGTGTTTCACTTCATAGCGGTGCGCGGATGCAAAATTCAATCCTGCATCTCGCAAAGGGTCACTTTGCGGGCTCAAAACACCCCGCCCGCCCATCCGCAGCAATCGTATCCGCCCCGCTCGCAATCTGCCGTGCCCGTTTGCGCACAAAAGAAGATGGTTTGCCCGCCGATCTGCCCTTTGGGTCTGGCAAAACCGCCGCCAGCCGCGCTGCTTCACCGGGCGATAGATCCGCCGCATCGACACCAAAATAGCGCTGCGCCGCTGCCTGCACGCCAAACACGCCTTCATCAAATTCAGCGACGTTCAGATACACTTCCAAAATCCGCTGTTTCGACCAAACCAGTTCCACCACTGGCGTCAACACTGCTTCCATCGCCTTGCGCAACCAGCTGCGGCCCTGCCACAAAAACACGTTCTTCACCACCTGCTGGCTTAACGTCGAGGCCCCCCGGTTGCCGCCATCCGCCGCCGCTGCGCGAATAGCAGCCATGTCAAACCCCCAGTGCAGGCAGAAATTCGCATCCTCCGCCGCTACCACCGACCGCGCCATCACCGGGGCAATTTCGTTCATATCGACCGAGTCCTGCACCACCCCGCCCAAGCGCCTGCCTTCAGACCAGATGTACAAATTGCTAGGCGGGTTCACAAAAGCGAACAGCACGATCAACATCAGATAAAAAGCCGCCAGCCCCAAAAGCCCGCGCCCGGCCCACCGCAAGCCACGTCGCCACAGCGGCCCTTGGGCCTGTTTTTCAACACGCGCATCGGCAGCAGCTTTTGCCGCCTTACTGCGGCTTGGTCGGGGTTTTTTGCGGGTATCATCGGCCATGATCTAGCTAAGCCATGAACCAAGGCACAGGGTCAAGCAGATGCGGCTACTTGCGCCCGCCACCCAGCTGATCTGCCGGCAGGCCCAACGTCTGCGTCGTCTCCAGCATCCCGCGCAACTGCTGCTCGGCGTCATGCGACAGCGACGTTTGCACCACCCGGCCGCGCGCCCTAAATGCCGATAGCCGTTCCAGAACTTTATCCGCCGTCATCTTGCGCACCAGCACGCAGACCGCCGACCCGCCTTTTTCTAACGATTGGCCCATATCGCGCATAAAATCATCGTTGATACCAATATCCGCCGCCCGCCCTGCAAGCGCACCCGCACCCGCGCCTACCGCAGCCCCGATCAGCGGGTTCAGAAACAACATACCGACCATGGCACCCCAAAAGCCGCCACCCAAAGCACCCGACGCCGTAAGATTGACCGCCTGATGCAGTTGCACCTCACCCCCCTCGGTGCGGGTCACAATCACAACATCTTCCATTTCCATCAGATACTCTTTTTGCATCCGCACCAGTTCGGCGCGCATCTCAAAGGCCGTAGCCTCATCCTTGAAGGCAACAACAATTAGGTCTGACATGGCTTACCCCGCAAAATAAATTTCGCCGCAAATCCTGCTGCAACCTCGTTCTATCACATTCAAAGCGCTTTGGGAAAGAGTCTGTTACCCCCTCCTTCAGGAAATAACTGTCAAGCTGGGTTTGCCGTGGCCTGCATCTTCGGCCACCTCGAACAGACTTTCCAGAAAATACGCGGCCAACTCTGTGCGCCCGGACAGGCCCGATTTACGGTAAATCGCCTGCGCTTGCTGCCTGATCGTTGCCTCCGACGTATCCCGCGCAATGGCAATTTCTTTCAACGACATGCCTTTCAGCATCAATCCCGCCACATCAATCTCTGCCCTGGTCAGCCGCCATTGCCGGAACTGATCCCCAATTGCCTGCCCCAATGCCGCAATCTCGCCCCGCCGTTGCGCCCGCCATGCGTCACCCTGAGCCACCGACCGTGCCATATTGTTGTTCAGCGCGGCTTGCCCCTCGCGCAGATCGATCAACCCGTAAACCGTCCACGCTACGGCACCCATGGCGCCTACCAAGATTAGCTTTTCGGCCAGATCAAGCATCACCTCGGCAAATGGCGGAAAGACCGGTTCGCGCAGTAAATCCAGCGCCGACAATCCAAAGATCACAACGGCAATCAATCCAATCAGCAGCATCAATCGTGTGTTGGGCATGATGGTCCCTTTGCAAGACAGGCAAGGCCTGCCGACTGATTACACAGCCACACTACACACAAACAATCCGCCAAATGCGATACGTGGCGGCATCCGGCGTCAGGCGGATTTTCACATCGGTTCAATCGGCACATCGTTCATGGGCTTACACGCTCATGAAAGGATCATACCATGAACCGCTCCCTCTCCACAGCGCTTTGCCTTGCTGGCCTTATTGCACCAATCGCGGCCTATGCCGCCGACCCGGTGTTGCCACCATTCGATGCGGCAAATTTTGCAAACCCCAGGGCCAACCCCTATTTCCCGCTGAATATCGGCGCCAGCAACACCCTCAAAGGCACCCGCACTGATGGTGTTCCTGTGGTCGAACATGGCATTTCCACCGTGCAGGGCCCCGGTCCTGTCATCCTTGGCGTGGCAACCACCCTTGTGTTGGACGAAGCCTTCGACAACGGCGTTCTGAAAGAGCGCACCTTCGATTACTATGCCGCCGATAAAAACGGCAACGTCTGGTACTTCGGGGAAGATGTCACCAACTTTCGCCGCGACGCTACGGGCAAATTAACCGGCACCGATAGCAAATCCGCCTGGCGCGCCGGGGTGAATGATGCCCTTCCAGGCATTTCGGTGTCGGGCACGCCGACGGTCGGCCTCATCCAATTCCAGGAACACGCCCCCACAGATGGCGCAATGGACTATGCCGAAATCCTGGCCGTCGATCTGGTAATCACAGGGCCGGGCGGCACCTTCAAAGACGTCATGAAAACCTTTGAGGGCAGCCTGACAGAACCCGACCTGCGCGAATTCAAATACTATGCACCGGGCATGGGCATGATCCGCGCTGATGAAGACCTGACTACAGCGATGGACAATCCCGGCATCATTGTCGAGCTGCAGCCCTAAACCTGGAAATGCCGGGCAAGGCACAATCCCCGCCCGGCGCATCCCCTATTCCGCAGGCATTGCCATTGGCACATCCGTCAATGGATGCGGCAGATGCACCAGCATTTCCTTCGGGCAAACCTGCACGAAATTGGCCCGCTCGGTGGCCCAATCCGCCAGAATGCGTGTGCCTTTCACCGATCCGGTTTGCGCCACATGCGCCTCGACCAACCCGCGCAACTGCGCTTCCCAATGCGGATGGCTTACCACATTCGTCACCAGCGATTCCGCATTGATGAACGCCCCGGTCACACCCTGCGGGTCATACAGATACGCCATCCCCCCGGTCATGCCCGCGCCAAAGTTGGCCCCGATCCGGCCCAGAATAACCGCCACACCGCCGGTCATGTATTCACAACCGTTCGACCCACAGCCTTCCACCACCACTGACGCGCCCGAATTGCGCACCGCAAACCGCTCCCCCGCGCGCCCCGCCGCAAACAGATAGCCCGCCGTCGCACCATACAGAACCGTATTGCCGATGATGGTGTTTTCCGATGCCTCCAGCGGCGACGCCATCTGCGGGCGCACCACGATCAGACCACCGGACAGGCCCTTGCCAACATAGTCATTGGCATCTCCCATCACCTCCAGCTTCAACCCCCGCGCGGCAAAAGCCCCCAGCGATTGACCGCAAGACCCCGATAGTTTCACCGTCAGATGATCGGGTTGCAGATTGTTCCGCATCCCGAATTTCCGCACGATATGGCTGCTTGCCCGCGTGCCAATGGTGCGGTGCGTGTTACGCACGGCATAGGAAAGCTGCATTTTTTCGCCATCCTCAAAGAACCGCGCACCGTCTTTCACAATCTCGGCGTCCAGCGTATCCGGCACCGCATTTCTAGGCTTGCTGCGATCATAGGTAATCGCGCGCGATCCATCGACGGTAATCAACAACGGGTTCAAATCCAGATCATCCAGATGCGCAGCACCCCGGCTGACCTGCGACAGCAAATCCGCCCGCCCGATAATCTCGTCCATCGACCGCGCGCCGATGCTTGCCAGAATTTCCCGCACTTCCTGCGCATAGAAGGTGATCAGGTTCACCACCTTATCCGCCGTTCCGGTGAACTTGGCCCGCAACGCCTCGTTCTGCGTGCAGACCCCAACCGGGCAGGTGTTGGATTGGCACTGCCGCACCATGATGCAGCCCATCGCTATCAACGCCGCCGTGCCAATGCCGTATTCTTCCGCCC
Source organism: Pseudorhodobacter sp. (assembly GCA_014378345.1). Classification (GTDB taxonomy): domain Bacteria; phylum Pseudomonadota; class Alphaproteobacteria; order Rhodobacterales; family Rhodobacteraceae; genus JACMNW01. The sequence continues at coordinate 10,625 of JACMNW010000034.1, forward strand.
CCAACATCGCCGCCATCACCACATCACGGCCCGTGCGCAAGCCCCCATCGGTGCGCAACGTCACCCGTTCGCGCAGGTTGTTCATGGTTAGCACCTGATGCGCCTCGGTCAGGCCCATTTCCCACGGCAGGCCTGCGTATTTGATCGACGTCGCAGGCGATGCCCCGGTGCCGCCATTGTGACCCGAAATCAGGATGATATCCGCCTTCGCCTTCGCCACCCCCGCCGCAATCGTACCGACACCGCTGGATGATACCAGCTTCACCGTCACCTTGGCGCGCGGGTTGATCTGCTTCAGATCATAGATCAGCTGCGCCAGATCTTCGATCGAGTAAATATCGTGGTGCGGCGGCGGCGAGATCAGCGTCACCCCCTTGGTCGAATGCCGCAGACGCGCGATCAGCTCGGTCACCTTCATGCCCGGCAACTGGCCACCTTCGCCGGGCTTGGCCCCCTGGGCCACCTTGATCTCCAGCTCTTCGCAGGCGTTCAGATATTCCGCCGTCA
>JACMNW010000035.1 GCA_014378345.1 Pseudorhodobacter sp.
CTTTTGCAATCTTTACGGCAGCTAAGGCGGGCTCAGTCAGCGCGGCTGCATCACCGATTACGGCTGCGGGTACGGCCGCGGGCAGTGCCGGGTCAACATCACGCCATAACGCAGGATCCTGCGCGATATCATCGCCATTTTCAGGGAAGGCATCTGCATTCAAAACGGCTGTCTGCGCCGGCATTTCAACGGGCGTCGCGCTCGTATCCTGTGCTGTTTGCAGGGTAGCGTCGTCGGTCGGTTGGTGTTGGGCTGCGGCTGCGGCGGCACGCCGCTGCGCCCGCGTGGGTTTTTCGGCTTCTGCCGGTAGCTTGGGCGTCGCTGAATTAACGTCTGTACCAACAGTTACTTCCGCCTTTAACGCAGCGGGGTGCGATTTTGGCAAATCACGCGCTGCAATTTGCACAGGCTCTGCGTCGCGATCTACTTTTTCGCCCTTTTCCAGCAAAGTCGCAGCCAGCTTGGTTGGGCCGAACCACGGCTCGCCGCTGAAATCACCGGGTGTCGGATGGCCGACAAAAGAAACCGGGTTAAAGCGATGCTCGGTGGCAAAGGCCTCTGCCTCGTCCAGCGTTTCGCGCGCCAGAACCGCAACTTTGACTTTTGCGCCAGTGCCCGACCAATCGAAAACCAGGTCTTCCACATTGTAAGGCGTCCGCCCGACAAGGGCTGCCCGGATTTGCGTGCGTCGGTCGGCATCATTCGGGCCGGGGGCATCCAGTTCCAGATACTTGATCTGCGAATTTGGCAGCACCAGCTTGGTCGTCAGCCCGCCGGGCGACAGGCCAAGCGCTGATCCGCGCAGATACCCCAAAGCTTCGGCCAGATCAGCCGTGTCGAATTGAGTTTCCCCGACCTGCAACCAACCGCGCGCGGTTCGGTGCAAAAGGCCGATGGTGGAGTCGGTGATGTTTAAGGCAAAACTTGGTTTCATTGCATGGATCTAGCATATGTTCCTGGGCGGCGGGAACGGTGCCCCCGTGTCCGCTTACTTCCTACAGCAGGTTTTTGCCGAAGGGAAGAAAAACACCCAAGGAAATGGTTGCGAGATGCGTCCAATAGGGGAAGTGTCGCCAAATCCAAGGAGGATCGTATGCGCATTCTGAATTTACTGGCCCTGACCACCGCCCTTTCCCTGCCCTTTGCGGTGCCTGCACTCGCCGAAGGCCCTGCGACTATTTCTGTAACGGGCGAAGGTATGGTATCTTCCGCCCCCGATTTGGCGACAATTTCCCTTGGCGTCACCACCACTGCCGATACCGCAGCGGCGGCCATGTCTGCAAATTCAGCGTCGCTCACCGCCGTGCTGGACCGGCTGAAAGCCGCAGGGGTAGAGCCGCGTGATATGCAAACCTCTAACCTGACGCTCAATCCGAATTGGGTCAGCTATGACAGTGGCAGCACCTCCAAAATTCAGGGCTACACGGCATCCAACATGCTGACCGTGCAGGTCCGCGCGCTGGATACCTTGGGGTCAGTTCTTGACAGCTCCATCACAGACGGGGCCAACACGCTGAATGGTGTGACTTTTGGTGTGGCCGAACCTCGCCCGGCACTGGACGCGGCGCGCAAAAAGGCCGTGGCTGATGCAATCGCCCGGGCAACTTTGCTGGTGCAGGCGGCAGGGTCTGAACTGGGGCCGATCGTGTCTATCACCGAACAATCGGGTTTTTCACAGCCGCAGCCAATGTTCCGGATGGAGGCGTCTGACGCCGCAAGCAGTGTTCCGACGGCAGGTGGCGAAGTTGGTTTGACCGCATCGGTGACGATAGTGTTTGAAATCAAACAATAACCGCATCTCCCACCACCCTGCGGGCGTCGTCGCGATGACGGCCCGCAGGGATCGGAATATCAGTTATGCCGTGGCCGCAGCCAGCGCCTGATCAAGATCGCCGATGATATCGCGCACATCTTCAATCCCGATCGACAGGCGCACCACATTCGGGGCCGCCCCCGCCGCCACGCGTTGCTCATCCGACAATTGCCGGTGCGTGGTCGATGCGGCATGAATAACCAGTGACCGCGTATCGCCAAGGTTGGCCACATGGCTGAACAGCTTCAGATTATCCACGAACTTGACGCAGTTCTCATAGCCGCCTTTAACCGCAAAGGTGAACAACGCCCCCGCACCTTTGGGTGTGATCATCTTGGCAAGGTTATGGTAGGGCGATGATTTCAGTCCCGGATAAGTAACGAAGTCCACACGCGGGTCTTGTTCCAGATATTCCGCCACGATCTGCGCGTTTTGCACATGCCGCTCCATCCGAAGTGATAGCGTCTCTATCCCCATCAACGTGTAATGCGCGCCTTGCGGGTTCATCGTCATGCCTAAATCGCGCAGGCCCACGGCGATGGAATGGAACGTAAACGCCATCCCGCCAAGTGCCGCATGAAAGTTCAGCCCGTGATAGGCCGGTTCAGGTGCTGCCAAACTTGGGAACTTGCCCGATGCGGACCAGTCGAATTTGCCACTATCCACCACAACGCCGCCAGTCACCGTGCCATTCCCGGTCAGATACTTAGTCGCCGAATGCACCACCAGCGTGGCCCCATGTTCAATCGGGCGGCATAGATACGGCGTTGCGGTGGTGTTATCGACGATCAACGGAATCCCGTGCCGATCCGCCACCCGCGCAATCGCATCGAGGTCTGAAATAGCACCACCCGGGTTGCAGATCGTCTCGCAGAACAGCGCACGCGTGTTGTCATCAATCGCCGCCGCAATCGCCTTAGGGTCATCGAAATCCACCAGCTTGGCCGACCAGCCAAATTTGCGGATGGTGTTGGTAAACTGCTGCACCGTGCCACCGTAAAGCTTGGTAGATGCCACCACATTGCAGCCGGGGCTCATCAACGGAAACAGCGCCATCAGTTGCGCCGCGTGGCCGGATGAACAGCCAATACCGCCAACCGCGCCCTCCAGTGCCGCCACCCGTTCGACCAGTGCGGATACTGTCGGGTTGGTGAGGCGCGAATAGATGTATCCCACCTCTTGCAGATTGAACAATTTCGCCGCGTGATCAGCATCGCGAAACACGTAAGCTGTGGTCTGGTAAATTGGAATCTGGCGCGCACCTGTGGCCGGATCAGGTTTCGCGCCGGCATGAATTTGCAGCGTGTCAAAGCCGAGTTTTGGGGCGTCGGTCATTTTATCCTCCGTTAAAAATGCTGTCCGCACGCTAGGCCAAGTGCTGCGATTGGGCAACGGGGGATGAAGGGCGTGGGCAGCACAGCGTATGCACAGATAAAGCACGCAAAAAGCACGGGGTATGCTAACCCCGGTCATCCTTTGGCGACGATAAAACCACATAAGATGTAATCGATCGCAGCATCGGCAGCACGCCCAACACCTCGGTGTGAAAATGCTTGTAACTGGCCAGATCGGCCGCCTCGACCCGCAGCAGATATTCCACCGTTCCAGTGATATTATGGCATTCGCGTACCTCTGGGGCGGCTGTCATAGCCTGTTCAAACCCCACCTGCGCTGTCTTGGTATGGGTGGCTAATCCCACCGTCATATACGCGATAAACCCGATCCCCAGCTTTTCACTATCCAATACCGCGCGGTATCCTTTAATGATTCCAATGCGTTCCAGCTCCTGCACCCGGCGCAAGCAGGCCGATGGCGACAGCCCGATGCGGTCTGCCAGATCAAGGTTGCTGATCCGGCCATTGCGCGACAAGGCTCGCAATAATCGGTGGTCTGTGTCATCAATTTTTACCATTAGTTGCAGAGATAAGGTAAAATTCGCGGCATTTGCAACAAAATACCGTAAATTATGGCGAATACTTGCGGCATGACATCTCAGCTTTTCCTTGCCCTACTGGGCTTTGCCTTCGTCACCTCGGTTACACCGGGGCCAAACAACATGATGCTCATGGCATCAGGCGCAAATTTCGGCTTTCGCCGCACCATACCGCATATGTTTGGCATCAGCCTTGGACACGCGCTGATGGTGTTTCTGGTGGGCCTTGGTCTGGCTGGCATCATCCATACTGAGGCTAACATATTGATAGGCATGAAGATTGCGTCAATCCTTTACATGCTGTGGTTGGCATGGAAAATCGCAAATTCCGCAGCGCCGGGCGAGGGAAATGCAGGCGCGCGGCCGTTCAGCTTTTTCCAGGCGGCGGCCTTTCAATGGGTCAATCCAAAGGCTTGGGCCATGGCGTTGGGTGCGACATCTGCTTATGCGCCGGATGCATCCGTGCGGTCTTACCTGATAGTTGCGGTCATTTTCGCCTGCACAAACCTGCCCTCGGTCAGCGTCTGGGCCTATGCCGGGCAAAAGCTGCGCGCGTACCTGTCCAGCCCGGCCCGTTTACGCGCCTTTAACTGGACGATGGCAGGTTTGCTGATCCTATCGTTGATCCCCGTCCTGCTGGAATAGGATTGCAATTTTTACTAAATTCATACCTTGGATAGCGCAAGATTAAGCAAAGAACAGGCGCGGTATGGCGGGCAGCATAAAACGTTGGGCACTCAGGGTGGCAGGTGTTGCCTGTGTTTTGCTTTTGGTCTTGCTGGGCTTTTTGGGCATTCAACAATACACGGGAAATTTTCACGCTGTGGTTGACGGCGAAGTTTACCGGTCCGCCCAAATGACCGGCACACAACTATCTGATTATACAGCAAAAGTGGGACTTAAATCGGTGCTAAATCTGCGTGGTGCGGCACCCGATGCGGATTGGTATCAAGCTGAAATCGCCGATAGCGCCCGCCTTGGCCTGGTACATGCCGATTTTGCATTGTCAGCCTCGCGCGAAGTCACCAATGACGAAGCGGTGCAACTGATCGTCTTGATGCGGACCCTGCCGAAACCACTGCTTATCCACTGCAAACAAGGGTCGGACCGCACGGGTCTTCTGGCGGCCCTGTATCTGGCGTCAATCAAAGGGGTTGACGTGGATACCGCAGATGACGAGCTGTCGCTTGCCTTTGGTCATTTCTCAGTGCCCTATCTTTCGACAGCTTATCCGATGGATATCAGCTGGAACCGTTTAGAAGTGGTGCTAAATCTGCCGCAATAATCAAACAGGTTTAGCGAAACCACAGCCCTTCGCGCTTGATGGTATTACGGATCATCTGTTCGCGCCTCGGCAGATTTGCGCGATCAAACAAGGCCCGCACTTGTGCGCCTTTTCCTTGATATATCAACTTCTTGAATGGCTCGTAGTCGCGTAAAATCCGCTTCATCGCATTAGGTGCTGAAATTTGTTCCAGCAGTTCCACCACGGCGTCTCTTTCGCGGGCATACAGCAACGGCAGGCTGCGCCAGTGGCAGGTAACATCACCATCAAGCCCGGCAAGCGCAGGGCCGGGCCGACCACCACCAAAGGAATGAATGACCAAAGGCAGGGCAATTTGGTCTAACCACGGGCTTAGTTGCTGACATTCCAGTTCGCGCGTTGGATTATCGCGAAAGCTTAGGGCGTATTCCAAGAACCGCTCACCAAACCGGTGCGGGCTTTGGTAGAAAAACCAGCCTGCGTTGAAATACAGATAGCGTTGCCAGTATCCATCGGGTTGCGTCAGATCAAGGCTGGACCCGAAGTCCAACGCGAAACGGTCATAAAGCGATTTCCAGATCTGCGCATGGTTTGGGCCGTAAAGTTCGATCACAGGCCAAGTACCTTCGCGCCGCATGGATGCTGACGGATGAGCAAAATCAAAGGTCACCCTGTCCAGCGGGCCGGTGATCAGGGTGTCGGTATCGAGGAAGAGAAATGGCGCATCCGGCAGGGCCAACAGCGCCTCTATCTTGTTGCCGTAGGGGTAGCTGTCACCGAAGGCCATGCTTTCAAACGGTAAAATCTCTGCTCCAAGATCTGTCAGCGTTTTGCGGATATCAGGGTTGGTGATGCGTGGATCGTCTTTCCACAAGGGGCCGGGTTGCGGTTCGGCGATAAACAGACGGCCAGGAAAATCCGGGTTGGTCGCGCGCAGAGATGCGGCCAGCAAAACCGCCTCATAGGCCAAGCGCCCGGATTGCCCGATGGCCAGAATGTTAAAGCGTTGCTGGGTCTTCATGCGGCGGCAAACCTTTGGGTCATGTGCAACTGACTATAAGCCGCATGAATCGCAGGCAACAGGGCCTTTCAAAAACCCCAGTTACCGCGCAGGCGTAAACCGCAGACTTAGGCATGACATGCCGCCATCTAGTTTGGCGCATTCGCTGTTGCCAATTTCCTGAACGGTAAATCCAGCGGCCAATATCGCGTCGCGCGTGCCGGGAAATCCTGCGGGCATGATCACGATGTCGTTGAACCGAATGGAATTGGCCGCAGCCTCTTCGCCCGCTGCGGTATGGATCACACGGTAATTATCAAAACAGCCCGAAGCAGCCAGGCGTTCCGTTGACAGGATCGTATCACCGTCCAGCAGCGAGCAGTCGGTCTTGAAATGCAGAACACCGGGTGGCGTAAAAACCTCGCGCACTTTATGGCCCCAAGGGGCGACCAGTTTGGTAAGCTCGGCAATGCCTGCGGCATCGGTGCGGGCCGAACGGCCTACCAAAATCTCCCGCTCTGTGACCAGAATATCACCGCCTTCAATAAAGCCGGGGCCCTTGATTTCAGACACTTGACCATACAGCGCGCGCAAATGCGGCGCCATTTCAGCAGCTTCACCTAACCTTGACGGCGCACCCGGCCGCATCACTACCGCACCCTCTGGCAGGCAAAGTGCAGTGTCCTCCACAAAAACGCTGTCAGGGAAATCGTCGCTTGCGTCCAGTTCCACCACGGTTGCCCCGGTGGATTTTAGCGCCACAATATAGGCCGCATGATGATTAAGCATCATTTCAAGATCCGGCGCACCCGTATCCACCGCCCGCAAACCGCCTGTGATACTGCGCCCCGGCTTACGGGTGATGGCATGGGTAAAGCGGTACGAACGGTTCAACATGTGGCCCCCTGAATTTTGCGTGTCATAGCCTGCGCCGGGCCAAAGTGAAAGCACATGCTAAGCGACAAAAATCCGCCAAGCCGTGAGTTGCTCTGCTCTGGCACTCGCGCGGCACAGTTCTGTCTGGCAAGCCCCCGCGCCTGATTATAGAAGAGGTCGAGCTATCATAATGGGGTGAGTCCCGTGCAAAATATCCAACCCTCTCTTTTGGCAATTGCAATCGGTGTTGCTTGTTCCGCAAGCAGCGCTTTCGCGCAAAGTCTGCCATTTTCCTTTGGTGCCAACGGGCGGTTGGGGGCGGGGTATACTGACGAAGTGTCTGGCGCAGGTGTATTTTTCTTCGGCGATGCCACGTCCCGCCTTTCGCTGAACAATACAACCCTCGGGTTCGAGTTGGGCTTGTACGGGCTGGCCAATGCCGCAGACACGCCACATGAGACCTATGGCACCTTCACTTGGGATTTTGCGCAAGGCGGCAAGCTGTTGGTTGGCGTCACCCGTCCGGCCTATGATAGCTTTGCGGTATCAGCATTTGACGCGCTGTTGCCATCACTTGGTGTGGCAAACACCGCAGCCACACGCAGTCAGGCAACATACGGGGCTATGTACGCAGGCTTTCTGCCCTACGGGCTGCGATATGAAGCGGCTACTGAAAAAATGCGATTTGCAGCATCCATAGCAACAGTGCCGAACAGGGACACCACGATTTCCGGGCTAGGTCTGGCCTTTCCGATCGGCCAGGTAACCCTTGAAAGTGCGCTCGAAGTGTCTTGGGGCAGCTCAACAGAAGTTGCAGGCAAGGTGCAGCTGAAAGGGGCTCTTGGCCGGGTCAACGCGGGGCTTGGGCTTTATCTGCCCGGCACGGTAGGTGGGCCAGAGTTGGTGGAAGTGTTCGCGTCATTTGCGCCAGCCGACAAAACCACCATTGCGGGTGTGTTGCAGGTGCCACTTCACGGCGGTAGCGACCCCACGATCGGCATTTCAGCGCGCTACGACCTTTCACCATCTGCGGGTTTTTCTGTTGGCATACTTAGCGATGCGGGTGCCGATGCAGCCTATTCAGCATATGTGGATTGGAGCTTTTAGACCGCCATTAATGGTGACGGTGCAAATATTTTCCAGGCGCAACTATGACTGAATTTTATGGTGGGCGATCCTAAACGGCCACC
>JACMNW010000345.1 GCA_014378345.1 Pseudorhodobacter sp.
CTTGTTCTATGATCGGGCCCTCGTCCAGATCGGCGGTGACGTAATGCGCCGTGGCTCCGATCAGCTTGACGCCGCGCTCATAGGCCTGCTTGTAGGGGTTGGCGCCCTTGAACGACGGCAGGAACGAGTGGTGGATGTTGATGATCCGCCCCGACATGCGCTGGCAGAACGGGTCTGACAGCACCTGCATATAACGCGCCAGTACGACCAGTTCGGCACCAGATTCGTCGACCAAAGCCAACAGCCGGGCTTCAGCCTCCACCTTATTTTCCTTGGTTACCTTGATGTTGTAAAACGGCAAATCGTGGTTCACGACGACCTTTTGATAGGTCAGATGGTTGGACACGACGCCAACTATGTCGATGGGCAAGGCACCAATCCGCCAGCGGTACAGCAGGTCATTCAGGCAGTGGCCGAAGTTCGACACCATCAGCAAGACCTTCATGCGCTGCGTGCCCGCGTGGATCGCCCACGCCATCCCGAAAGGTGCTGCGACAGCCGCAAAGCCACTCCGCAAATCCTCCACCGTGCTGCCGGTTTCAGACCGGAAGGAGATGCGGGCAAAGAATTTTCCGGTCAGATCGTCGTCAAACTGCGCCGCATCGGTAATGTTGCAGCCGTTTTCGGACAGATAAGTTGAAACGGCGGCGACGATGCCACGGCGAGAGGTGCACTGAACGGTCAGGATAAAGGTCGTCATAGGCATGTTCCGATGTATGGGGCCAGCCTAAGGCTATGCCAACTGCGCCAACCAACACCAGACCGCTACGCAGATGGCAAGGCGGAGTGTCCGGGCTTGATGTGCGCGGACGGAACTTGGCCCGTTTTGCGTTACTTTTGATCTTTTTGAAGGGCGGTATAAGGTAGATCGGCCAATGGCTGGCGCGTTGTGCTGCGGAATGGTGCAGTGATGCGCCGTTGTTCGCTGATGCGAACACACGAGGCCGAGGCAATGAATGGGAAATGAAGGATGGCGGGTCGGTGCCTGTGGGGATGCCCGCTTTGGGTGCAGGCTTTACTCTTAGCCGCCATACAATTACGGAAAGCCCTGCGTAACATGGCCTGAAAGCGTCCCGAACGTATGTTCACTAGTTTCCTTAAAAACTTCCAGAACCGGCTGCTGTGGCGGCTTTTGCGCGAGAATTTGCGGGCGCAGGCGTTTGACTATTCGATAGCGATCACCGCGATGGTGGCAATTGCGGTCACAACCGCGCTGACGGCGTGGGCGATGAAAGATGTGATCGACGCGCTGGGGTCATCGGGCAGCGGTTCGGTTGACAAGGTGCGGGTGTGGATGGTGGCGGGCACCGTCGCGCTGATTTTTTTTGCCAAAGGCATCGCGGGCTATGTGCAGGGGGTTTTTATGGCCCGCGCTGGCAACCGGATCGTGGCAGAGCAACAGCGCAAGATTTATGCAAAGTTGCTGCAACATGGCGTGGCCTATTTCAAAGGGCAGGCTTCGTCCGAACTTTTGACGCAGGTGACTTATTCGGCCGCAGCGGCGCGGTC
>JACMNW010000036.1 GCA_014378345.1 Pseudorhodobacter sp.
CAGCGCCAAGGTGCAGACCAGCCTGCATCTGTTCGATCTGATCGTCGGCACCGAAGAGGAATTCCATATCGCCGGCGGCACCACCGATACCATTGCCGCCCTGCGCAAAGTCCGCTCATTGACCCCCGCCGTACTTGTCTGCAAACGCGGGCCGATGGGGGCTGTGGCGTTTGAAGGCGCAATCCCCGACAGCCTTGATGACGGCCTGTCTGGCCAGGGCTTCCCCATCGAAGTGTTTAACGTGCTGGGCGCGGGGGATGGCTTTATGTCCGGCCTGCTGCGCGGCTGGCTCAAAGACGAATCCTGGGCCACATCGCTTAAATTCGCCAATGCCTGCGGGGCCTTTGCGGTATCGCGCCACGGTTGCACCCCTGCCTACCCGTCATGGGAGGAGCTGCAGTTTTTCTTTGATCGTGGCATCGTGACGCCCCGTTTGCGTGACGACAAAGCGCTGGAGCAAATCCATTGGTCCACCAACAGGCGCCGCGAATTCCCGTCGCTGAAAGTTTTTGCCTTCGATCACCGCAGTCAGCTGGAAGCACTGGCCGATGCGGCTGGCGTGGATCATAAACGAATCGGCGCATTCAAAAACCTCTGCCTGACCGCCGCTGAAACCGTGGCCAATGGCCAACCCGGCTACGGCCTGCTGTGTGACAATCGCCTTGGGCGCGACGCGCTTTACCGCGCCGCAGGTCAAGGCCTGTGGATCGCCCGCCCGGTTGAATGGCCCGCGTCGCGCCCGCTGACGCTGGAGCCGGAACTTGGCCCCGATTTTGGCGCGCTGGCCGAATGGCCGCTGGAACATGTGGTCAAGGTTCTGTGCTTTTATCACCCCGACGACACCGACGATATGAAGGCCGCGCAAGAAGATACGGTGCGCCGCCTGTTCCATGCCTGTCGGCGTAACCGGCTGGAAATGTTGCTGGAAATCATCCCGTCCAAGGTGGGGCCGGTCGATGATGACACCTCCGCCCGCGTGATCCAGCAGTTCTATGATATCGGCGTCTACCCCGATTGGTGGAAGCTGGAACCTTTCAAAACCGATGCTGCCTGGACCAAGGCCTGCAATGCGATCAAGCTGAATGACCCCCATGTGCGCGGCATTGTCGTGTTGGGTCTAGAGGCGGCGCCCGAAGATTTGGCAGCCAGTTTTGTGCTGGCGCGCAAGCATGATCTGGTCAAAGGTTTCGCGGTGGGGCGCACGATTTTTGCCCATGCTGCCAAAGAATGGTTCGCAGGCCGTATGACTGACGCAGACGCTATTGCAGATATGACCACCCGTTATGCCGCCTTGTGCGCGGCATGGGACGCAAGCAAGGGGCCCCAGCCATGACCACAATCCGCCTGACCGCATCACAAGCCATGATCCGCTATCTCTCTGCACAAATGGCCGAAGATGGCACGCCCTTCATGGCCGGATGCTGGGGCATCTTCGGCCATGGCAACGTCGCAGGTCTGGGCGAGGCGCTGCATGGTGCCAAAGATACCTTCCCCACCTACCGGGGCCAGAACGAACAAACCATGGCGCATGCCGCCATTGCCTATGCCAAACAACTGGGCCGCCGCCATGCAATGATGGTCACATCCTCCATCGGTCCGGGTGCGCTCAACATGGTCACGGCGGCGGGGGTGGCGCATGTCAACCGCATTCCGGTGCTGTTCGTGCCGGGCGACGTGTTTGCCAACCGCGCCCCCGATCCGGTGTTGCAACAGGTCGAAGATTTCGGCGATGGCACGGTGTCTGCCAACGATTGCTTCCGTCCCGTAAGCCGCTATTTCGACCGTATCACCCGCCCCGAACATCTGCTGACCGCCCTGCCCCGCGCCATGCGCACCATGACCGACCCCGCCGATTGCGGCCCGGTGACCCTGTCCTTCTGCCAGGATGTGCAGGCCGAAGCCTTTGATTACCCTGCCAGTTTCTTTGAACCCCGCGTCTGGCGTCTGCGCCGTGTGCAGCCCGATCCGGTGGAACTGGATGCAATCGTTGCCCTGATCGCAGGTGCCAAAAACCCCGTTATCGTAGCGGGCGGCGGCGTGCATTACGCAGGCGCCACCCATGCGTTAGGCCAATTCGCCGATCACTACAAAATTCCCGTGGTGGAAACTCAGGCGGGCAAGTCCGCGTTGCCGTGGGATCATCCGATGAACCTTGGCCCCATCGGGGTAACTGGTGCCACCAGCGCCAACACCGTCTGCGCCAATGCCGATGTGATCATCGGCATCGGCACAAGGTTTCAGGATTTCACCACCGGGTCATGGTCCCTGTTCGCCTATCCGGGGCGCCGCCTGATCAGCATCAACGTCGCCGCCTATGACGCGATGAAATACGGGGCCGAACCTCTGTGCGCCGATGCCGATGTGGCGCTGGAGGCGATCTGGAAAAAGCTGGGCGACCGCAAATTCACCCCGCCTGCGCCGTCACTGAAGGCAGACTGGTTCGCCTCAGTTGATCCCCTGACCGCCCCGCCCAAAGATGGCAACCAACTGCCCACCGATATGCAGGTGATCGGGGCCGTGCAGCGCAGTGCGGCGGTGGATACCGTTATCATGTCAGCCGCTGGCACCATGCCGGGCGAGCTGCACAAGCTGTGGAAAGCGGGCCGTCCGATGTCCTACCACATGGAATACGGGTTTTCCTGCATGGGCTATGAGATTGCAGGCGCGCTAGGCATCAAGATGGCCGAACCCGCGCGCGACGTGGTCTGCATGTTGGGCGATGGCAGCTACATGATGGCCAACAGCGAACTGGCCACCGCCTGCATGATGGGCATCAAAATCACCCTCGTGATCACCGACAACCGGGGTTA
>JACMNW010000346.1 GCA_014378345.1 Pseudorhodobacter sp.
CGAAGTCTTCGGCCCCGTCGTCTCCATCACGCCATTCACCGACCTCGACCAAGCCATAACCTGGGCCAACGACTCCGGCTATGGCCTCGCCTCCAGCGTCTGGACCCGCGCCATTCGCACCGCGGCAAGCCTGCGCCACGGCTGCACGGGGGTGAATGTGTCCGCCATCAGCGCCCATGGAACAGTTTAGCGTGATTGCGTAGGGAAGGTTTTCGGTTTCATTTTAACCCATATGAAGTTGAAGATGATGAAGAAACCTGTTGCGACTAAGAGCCCTGCTGAGCAGGTTGTGAAGGACATCCGGCGCGCGACGCGCAAGCTGCATTCTTCTGAGGAGAAGATCCGGATCGTGCTTTCCGGCCTTCGTGGTGTGTCCATCGCCAAAAAAAGGGCGAGGGTTTCCCCCCGCCCGTACTGGTAACTGCACATCACTCGTTACAAAACTCGTTACAAACCTCAGTAGATCAAGCTGTCAAACACGGCATAGGCGCCATTGCGCGATGCCAGCTGTTGGCCTTGACCATTGTCGCGGGCATAGGCGGCGACGGCGTTGTAGGTGCCGGGGCCGAACGATCCGTCGATGCTGGAATAATAATAGCCCTGGCGCGACAGCTGGCGCTGAATGGCCACCCGTTCAGACCGCGAATAGCTGTTGAAGGCCACGGCGGCGGCGGTGTCATACACGCTAGTGCGGTACACCGGGCGGGGTTGGTACACGGGCTGCGGCTCTACATACCGGGGCTGCTCGTAGCGCGGTTGTAACTGGCGAATGGCGCGGTCCTGGCGGATCAGACCATTGATGATCAGTGCGGTCGCAGCACCAGCCACGAAGTTGCGCTCGTTCTTGCCAAAGGCATGGGCAGGGGCGGCGGCGCTGATAGCCAGCGCAAAAGCGGTGACGGATGCGATAACGGTATTTTTGACTGCGGGCAGCATGTCGTGTCCTTTCGGGAGGGGATGAGCAGGTGGGCTCGTTTCTATGAGCTCAACATGGAGCCCAAGCCAAAGTTATGCAAAATCATCGGCTTGATATCGCATAGCAGGCGATCAAGATATTGATACCAATAGAAAAAAATTCAGGTTCCCTTAGACCTGAATAAATCTATCTGCCGCAGCTCGCCCCGCCCAACGCCCGGTCGCCCAACACCCGGTCAGCAAATAGCCCCCTGTCGGTGCCTCCCAATCCAGCATTTCACCACAAACGAATACGCCGCGAATCGCATGCAGCTCCAATCCGTCGGTCACTGCGGCCTGCGTCACGCCGCCCGCCACAGATATCGCCTCATCCATCGGGCGCGGGCCGAGGTGCACAACGCCCAGCCGCTTGACCGCCTGCGCCAATGCAAGCCCGCGACCAAATTCCATCACCAGCGCCACTTCAACCGGGGCCAGCCCCAATTTGCGCAAACGGTTAGACGCCGTTTCACCTGACCGCATCCGCGCAAGCCGCGTTTCAACCTCGGCCAGTGCCACATCGGGCATGAAATCCAGCGACAGGGCCGCGCCATCGCGCAAACTTCGCGACACCGCATAAATGCCGCCACCCTCTAGCCCTCGGGCGGATACAACAAACTCCCCCCGCTCGCGCTGCGCGCCCGCCATCAGGGCCACACCCTTTACTGGCATGCCGAAAAAGCGCGCCATATGCGGCGACCAATCCACCCGGAACCCCATATTCGCTGGCTTGAACGGCGCAATCGCGACGCCCTTGTCAATAAGCCACGGCACCCATGCCGCATCTGACCCAAGCCGCGCCCAACTGGCCCCGCCCAAGGCAAGCACAGTCACCGCAGGCACCAGCACTTTGCGCCCAAGCGGCGTATTAAAGGCAAAGCCGTCACCATCAAACCCAACCCAGCGCCAGCGCGTGCGAATATCCACGCCCGCCGCCACCAACCGCGCCAACCACGCCCGCAGCAGTGGCGACGCTTTCATCGCTTTCGGAAACACCCGTCCCGACGATCCGGTAAATACCTCTTGCCCCAAGGCTTGGCACCAATCCTGCACCTCAACCGGCCCAAACCCGGCCAGCATCGGGGCCAGCCAAGCATTGTCAAACCGAGCCTGAAAGATGGGCAAGCTTTCGGCCTTGGTCACATTCAACCCCGACTTACCAGCCATCAAAAACTTGCGTCCAACGGTTGCCTTGGCCTCACACACCACTACCGAATGCCCAGCCAGGGAAAGTTCCTCTGCCGCCATCAATCCCGCCGGACCAGCGCCTATCACAAGCGCAAAACTCATGCCCCAACTCCCGGGACAGCGCCCTTAATCTGCACCACCCTGTGCGGAAACGGCATCTCAATCCCTGCGGCTTTCAGCGCGTTCCAAATCGCAAACAACACCGGGCTGGCATATTTATGCCGCCCGTCATCAATGCCGTTTACCCAATATTCCACGCCAAAATCCACCGCACTTTCGCCAAAGCCTTTTAGTTCGCAATCCGGCCCATCGGGCACAGCCAGCACGAACGGCAAAGCGCCAACCGCCGCCTCAATGATTGCCGGCACCCGGTTGATATCGGTGTCATAGCTGACCGAAAACACCGCTTCATACCGATTGGCCGATCCTTGGTCTGAATAATTCACCACCCGCGTGGTGATGAAATGTTCATTCGGCACCACAATCCAGCGGCCATCAAAGGTTTCCAGAATACAGGCCCGCGCGGTCATTTTTACAATGGTGCCTTTTTCGCCGCCATCGAGTTCGACATAATCGCCAACCGTCGTCTGGCCTTCCAGCAAAAGGATCATGCCCGATACAAAGTTCGCCGCAATCTGTTGCAGGCCCAGGCCAATGCCCACGCCGAAAGCCCCGCCCAAAACGGCAATTGCGGTCAGATCTATGCCCATGATCGACATCAGCAACAAGAACGCCGCACCAAAGATCGCAATTTCAGCCAGCTTTACCGCCAGCACGCGCGTCGCCGGGCGCAGCACCTCTTGCTTGGCAATATAGGTGGCGCTTTGACGGTTCGACCAACTGCCAAGCCAGAACAGCAAAGACCCCGCAATCACGCCTCTTATCAGCGCCAATACAGAAAACTTTATATTACCCAACGCAATAACCGTGGCGTCCAACTGCGCTGTAATATCATCTAACACGCCAAATGCATAAAGCGCCGCCACCGGGATCAGCACAAATCGCCCCAGCAGCCGCAAGAACGGATCGGTCAGCACATCGCGCACCAACAGCCGCGCGGCCAGCAGCAAGAACAGCCGCTTGCCAAAAGCAATCACATCGCCAGACCCAAACAGGCTGCGCGTAAATGCTTCTCCCCCAGCGGTAAACGCATAGGCCAGCACAGGCACCGGCAATGGCAGCAGCTTTAGGCCAAACCGCCGGGCCGTTGCCACCAGCGTCTCGCGCCCCTCCGGCGGGGCAATCAAACGCACCAAAACCGGCAACAGTCGCTTATTTACCAAAACCGCCGCTACAAAGGCCAAAGCCAGAACCGCAAATTGCGACCATGCCGCCGGGCTGGAAATCCAGCCGCCCGCGATATCCTGGGCTTGGCCCACCCACGCCATTACGCGCGCAGCCATTTCCGATTGCTCTGCCATCTGCGTCACCCCATTCACGTGGCGTTGCCTACGCGCTTGGCCAGCTTGTGTCAAAGATGGAAAGGCCAATCCCCAATTGACACCGATTTGCCCCCTCTGCCTGCGCCTGATCCCGGAAGACGTGCCGCAAAGTCACCACCATCCGATCCGGCGCGCCAAAGGTGGCAAAGGCAGCCCGGCGGTGCTGTTAAACCACATCTGCCACAAGGAAAGTCACCTTCTCTGAAACCGAACTTGCGCGATAATTCAAAACTTTGGCCGCTCTGCGCGATTATCCCCGGCTTGCCAGGTTTTTGGATTGGGTCGCCAAACGCCCGCCCAAATTCGTGTCGCGCGTGCCAAAGTGGCAAAAATAGCGCCTTCTACAGCCTCCGCAAAATTCCGCACGGAATTTTCCACGGATTTTCCCAAAATCCGCCCGCGCGTCTTTACGCCAATCCGACCGCCCGCCGCACCCCTTCATCGCGCAGTGATATCTCTTGCCCGAGCCACGCATCCGCCGCGTCCGAACACATCCACAACAGTGCCCGCGCGGGCCAATCGGCAGGAATATGCACCGATGGGTCAAGCTGGCTTACCGGGTTCACCCCGCTCGCCTTGATCGCCACCTGCATATCTGTTGCCACCGTGCCCGGCGACAGCCCCATGATCCGCAAGCCATGCGCGGCCTCCTCCATATGTGCCGCCCGCGTCAACATCGCAGCCCCCGCCTTTGATGCGCAATACGCACTCCACCCCTCCAGCGGCGTATGCGCTGCCCCGGATGACACAGTTAAAATCGTGCCACCCCGCTGCGCCCGCATGATCGGGATCACACTGCGCATGCCGTAAAACACACCCTTCAAGTTGATATCGACAGCACGCCCCCAATCTTCGGCATTGGCATCCGCAATCCGGGCAATCGGCGCAATCGCGCCTGCGTTGTTGATCAACACATCAACCCGCCCCCAATGTTTCATTACCGCGTCTATTGCGCCCGCTACTGCCCCCGTATCCGCCACGTCGCAAGGCAAAGCCATCGCATTTGCCCCCAGGCGCGCCGCCGTCACCCGAACGGCATCGCCAGACCGTGCCAGCATCGCCACCTTCGCGCCCGCCTGCGCAAAAACCTGTACCGCCGCGGCCCCGATACCCCGGCTTGCCCCGGTAATCACCACAACTTTGCCCAGCATCATCCATCCCCCATTTCACCAAAGCGTATTTCACCGCAAACATTGCACCCAGCACAGCCTCTTGACCCCTAGCGCCAGTCAAACCACAATGCAGCAGCAAAATCGTATCCAAAGGTAGCATTATGAAAAACTGGCAATTCGCAGGCAGCACTGCCTTTACGGCCCTTATTTTGGGTATGAGCGCAGCAAACGCCCAGGTTACCCCAGAAGAGGTGTGGCAAAACTGGCAAGACATGAGTACGTCTTATGGCCAAACCATCAAATCCACCTCTGCCACCCGCGATGGTGACACCCTTCGTGTTGAAGGCGCCGCCGTCAGCATGGATGATGGCGCAGGCGGGTCGTTCTTGGCCGATATGGGCACGCTGAACTTCAAAGATCTTGGCGATGGCACAGTGGAGGTGTCGATGGCCGACAGCTATCCCATCAGCATAAAATCCCCCGCTGTTGATGATACCACCCGCGCAACCGATGTGACGCTTACTGTCACCCAACCCGGTATGAAGATCATCGCGGGCGGCAGTGCAACGGATACCAGCTACGCCATTTCCGCCCCCACTATGACAATCAATATCGATGAAGCGGCGGGTGCCACGGCCCCTACACCGGATAACAATGTCGACATTACCCTGACTGGGGTTGAGGGCAAATATCTGGTATCGGGTGCGACCGAGACAAAAACAGTCGACAGCACCTTTGCAATTAAAACCATGGGCCTTGTGGTTGCCGCAAAAGATACCGGCGAACCGTTTGAGATGAACTTTACTGCCAATATCGCCGATCTTGCCGGCACCACGAAAGGCACCTTCCTTGGTGTGGCGGCGATGGAAAACATGGCCGAAGCGTTGAAAGCTGGCTTGAACATCGACGGGGGCTTTTCCTACGGCAAAACCACGTTTGACATGGCAGTAACGGATGAAACCGGCCCTACCAAAGTTACCGGGTCCGCAGACGGCGGTAATCTGACCATCGCGATTGATAAATCAAGACTGGCTTACAGTGTCGGCGGCAAAGCCATGGCAATCACCATGTCCGGCGCAAGTATTCCCTTCCCTGAACTGAAAATCACCTATGCCGAGGCGCTGATGACCCTGCTGATGCCAGTGTCAAAATCCGACGTGCCCGAAGATTTTGCCTTCACCACCAAACTGGTTGATTTCGCGATTTCAGATGAAGTTTGGGCGATGTTCGACCCAACGGGTGGCCTGCCGCATGATCCGGCAACCATCATCATTGATACCAAGGGAAAGGCAAAACTGACCGTCGATATCACAGATGAGGCGCAAACCGCCGCCTTGGGCGACGCCCCTCCGGGCGAGATTCACGCGCTGGATCTGACCGAACTCAAGGTCAAGGCGGCGGGTGCTGAACTGACAGGAACCGGCGCGCTGACTTTTGACAATACCGATATGACCACCTTTCCGGGCATGCCGGTGCCAACGGGCGTGGTGGACATGAAGATTGTCGGTGCCAATACCCTGCTCGATAAACTGATCGCCATGGGCTACATCCCCGAAGATCAGGCGATGGGATTTCGTATGATGGCTGGCATGTTCACCACCGTCGCGGAAGGTGAAGACACGCTGACCTCGAAGATCGAGTTCAAGGACAAAGGCATTTTTGCCAACGGTCAGCGCCTGCAATAAGCGCAAGGCAACCAAAAAAAAGGCCCCCGCATTACCGGGGGCCTTTTGTTTTTTATGGCAGCGCAGCCTTGCACCTATCCCCTTGCCGGACTACCTGAACTTCGACCAACGAAGGAACATCCCATGCCCGCCACCCTGCAACAGTTGACCGAGGCTTTGCTTGACGCCGCCCTGCGCGCCGGGGCTGAAGCCGCTGATGCGCTGGCAATGGATGGTGCGTCCATCGGCATTGATCTGCGGGCGGGGGCGCTGGAAAAAGCCGAACGCGCCGAGGGCACAGATATTGGCCTACGAGTGCTGATCGCCGGACGGCAAGCCTGCGTTTCGGCGTCTGACACATCACCCGCAACGATTCTGGCCATAGCCGAACGCGCCGTTGCCATGGCGCGTGAAGCCCCCGAAGACCCCTATGTTGGGTTGGCTTCCGCCGAACAAATCACGCGGGCTTGGGATCTGGCCGCATTGGATCTGACTGACCCCCCCCCCGAACCCAGTGCCGCCACACCGGAAGATACCGCCCGTCGCGCAGAAGCCGCCGCTATGGCATCGACTGGCATCAC
>JACMNW010000347.1 GCA_014378345.1 Pseudorhodobacter sp.
GGCCTGCGTCATTGACCGAAGGGTGGTGATGTTCATCAATTCGCCAAAATCGGTATCCTTGGCCTGCGCCAACAACCGGTTCAGATGCGCGGTTTTCAAAACCTGCCCCTTGGCCAGTGTGAAGCCAGACGCCTCGGCCACGTCGCGCAACGCATCCAGCTTTTCAACGCTGGGTTCTTCGTGCACTCGGAATAACAACGGTCGTTTCAGGCGGATCAATTCTTCGGCGGCGGCCACATTGGCCAGCACCATGAATTCCTCAATCAAGCGGTGCGCATCAAGCCGTTCGGGGAAGGCCACCGATTGCACGGTGCCATCATCCGCCAGAATGATTTTGCGCTCCGGCAGGTCCAACTCCAACGGCTGCCGGGATCCCCGCGCAAGTTTCAGTGACGCATAGGCGCGGTAAATCGGCGTTATCACACGGTCCAACAAAGGCGCGGTTTTGTCATCCGGGCGGCCATCAGCCGCGTCTTGCACCTGCGCATAATTCAGGCTGGCCTGTGACCGCATCAGGCCACGGGTGAAGCGGTGGCTGATCTTGTGCCCTTGCGCGTCAATTATCATTTGCACGGCAAGGCAGGCGCGATCCACATGTTCGTGCAGGGAACAGAGATCGCCGGACAAAGTATCGGGCAGCATCGGCACCACGCGGTCGGGGAAATAGGTGGAATTGCCGCGATGGCGCGCCTCGGCATCCAAAGCCGATCCGGGGGGCACATAATGGGCCACATCGGCAATCGCCACCCACAGGATATGCCCGCCGGGGTTGGCAGGGTTTGGGTCGGCTGCGGCGTAAACCGCATCATCGCGGTCGCGGGCATCAATCGGGTCGATTGTCACAAGCGGCACATCGCGCAGGTCTTCACGGGCACCCAAGGCGGCGGGTTTTGCGGCCTCGGCATCCCGCATCACTGCATTCGGGAAATGGTCGGGAATGCCGTGCTGGTGAATGGCGATCAGGCTGACGGCCTTTGCCCCAGACGGATCACCAAGAATAGTCGTGATCCGGGCTTGCGGTAGGCCAAGCCGCTTTGGCCCGGTTTGTTCCGCCTCGACCAATTCACCGTCTTTCGCGCCATTGGTCAGATCACGCGCCACGCGCCATTCTTTATCAGACCCTTTGTCGATGGGCAGAATACGCCCTCCGTCAGATCCTGCCCGAAAAATGCCAAGCACCTTCAATGGGTTCGCACCAATTTTGCGGATCAGGCGGGCCTCATAGGTGTGGTCTGGAGCGGAGACTTCCGCCAGCCGGGCAAGAATACGGTCGCCCGCACCCAAAGCCTCATCTCCCTTGCGGGGAATAAATAAGATGCGCGGGGCCGGGTCGTCACCTGTCCATTCCATCGGCTCAGCGAACAAATCGCCTTGGCGGTCAGGCGCAAGGATGGTCAGAATAGAGACGGGTGGCAACTTATCCACCTCACGGTAGCTGCGGCGCTTGCGCACCAAGGCACCGTCGGATTCAAGCTCCTTCAGCAGGCGTTTCAGCTCGATCTTGCCATCGCCTTTGATGCCGAACGCCTTGGCAATATCGCGTTTCGCCATCAGGCCGGGATTGTCAGAAATCCATTGGCGGATTTGGTCTTTTGTGGGAATTTGGTTCATTGGCTGCCTTTACCACGCAGGCGCAGGCGGGAAAAGCCCGGTCGCGGGATGGCGGTTGGAATTTGAGTATTTAAGCGAAAAAGAAGCCGAAAAACGTGCTGCTACAGATTCAGGACCATATCCCGATGTTCAATCCCGGCGTCTAGAAAAACCGGTCCGTAAGAGGTAAATCCAAGCCGTTCATAAAATGAAAGTGCCTGCAACTGTGCGCCAAGCTTCACCTTTGTGATACCCGGCATTGCCCGAAATTGCGCCACCGCAGCCTGCATCAGTGCCGCACCCAATCCCGTGCCACGCGCGTCGCGCAAGACACAAACCCGGCCCACTTTGCCAACATTGCCCATGGTCAGCAGGCGTGCCGACCCGATCGGACGCGCGTCCTGTGTTGCCAGAATGTGGATTGCCTGATCGTCCAGATCATCAACTTCATCTGCCTCTGCCACCCCTTGTTCTTCGATGAACACAATGCGGCGCAACGCGCGGCAGGCGGCGATATCCGACGTCACGCCAATGGTGATTGTCACGCGAAATAATCCCGCAAGATGCGGCCATATACCGCTTTTAACTGCACGATTTGCCCGACCAGCACCCGTTCATCCACCTGGTGCATGGTCTTTCCCACCAACCCGAATTCCACCACAGGGCAATGATCTTTGACAAACCGCGCATCTGACGTGCCGCCCGAAGTAGACAAGCCCGGCACAACGCCCAGTTCCGCCGTAATGGCGCGCGATATCAGATCAGACAGTGGCCCCGGCGGTGTGATGAAGCTTTCGCCGGAAATGGTGATACGCAGATCAAGGGTAACGCCAGTTCGTGCCTGCACACGCGCGGCTTCCGTTAACAACCATTCGGACAGGGTGGCCCCGGAATGTGCGTCATTGAAGCGGATGTTCACCGTGGCCGTGGCGCGTGCCGGAATCACATTATTGGCCGGATTGCCGCAATCAATGGTGGTGATCGCAAGTGTGGACGCATCAAAATGCGCTGTGCCAGTGTCCAGCGTATGGGCATCCAAATGCCGCATGTATTGCACCAAAGCGGAAAGCGGGTTTTTCGCGCGGTCAGGATAGGCCGAATGCCCCTGTTCGCCTGTGGCAGTGATATAGGCTGTCATGCTGCCACGCCGCCCGATTTTCATCATCTCGCCCATGGTTGTGGGGCAAGTAGGCTCTCCCACAAGGCAATGGGTCATCCGCTCGCCGTGTGCTTCCATCCAGTCCAGCAGGGCCACGGTGCCATCGGCCGCGTTGCCTTCCTCATCGCCGGTAATGGCCAGAATTACGGCCCCTTCAGGCGGTGTCTGGCATACAAAATCAATCGCAGCGGCGGCAAAGGCGGCGACGCCCGATTTCATATCTGTGGCCCCGCGCCCGTACAGATACCCGTCAACGATGGCGCCCCCAAACGGGTCATGCGACCAAGCTCCGACATCGCCCACCGGCACTACATCGGTATGGCCGTTGAAACCAAAGCTTTTGTTGGCCCCGCGTGCCCCCCAGCGCGCGTAAAGATTGGGCGTGCCGTTGCGGTCCACACGGGTACACTCAAACCCCGCGCCGGACAAAAGCGTTTGCAACAGCGGCAACGCGCCTGCATCGGCCGGGGTCACGGATGCACAGCGCACCAGATCTGCCGTCAGTTTGACCGGGTCAACAGGCTGGTGCTGCAGGTTTGGCGGATTGGGCATGGTTGGCACCTTTGTTGTGGCCTTGGTACAGGGATAGTCCCTCGCCGGTATCCGTGCAAGCACACGCCAAAACTGTGGCATAGCCGCCACCGACGGTTGCGACGTTCTATCATCGGTGGCTACCTGGCGTGACAAAGCCCGCCCCGGTTTCTACCGTTACAGACAATAACAAGTCCTGAGGCAGGACAAACACCGGGCGAAAATGCCTGTCAGAGCAGTCTGAAGACCCTGAGAACCGGAATAACCCGGACGAGGGCCTTTGTTTGGCCAAGTCTCCAAGGGATGGAGAGCGGGCTATGGCAACAGGTGCCGACTTAACCTACCAAACCAACGCCACCGCGTTGCAAAAGGCCAGTGCCATTTTTGGCGATTGCGTAACGGTCTCCGGCGCAAGTTATAACGGACCAACCCCTTCCAAGGCGATCTATTCGATCGGCCATCGTTTGCCGCGCGTTGTGCCATCAGCCACAGGCATCTTCCTTTCGGCTGGCAATTCCGCCAATTTCAGCGAATCAAGCGGTGATCCGAACCGGTCTGCCGGCAGATCAGCCAATACTACGGGTGGCACCGCTGAGGCGACGACGTTCAGCGGTACGGCCGAAGATAACATAGGGCATATCAAGGCCGCGTTTGTCACCGTCAATTCCGTGCCTTGTGTTGTGGCCGGGACCCATGCCCTAATTTCCAGTGGCGAGGTTGCTGCAGAACGCCTGCAAGCTGGCGGTTTGGTCATGACCCAAGATGATGATCCGCAACCGCTGCGCTGGATTGGCCATCGCGCAATATTGGCAGTCGGCGATCATTCCCCGGTTTTGGCAGAGCTTATTTCACTATGTACGGACCTGAACCTTGCACCGGGGCAAGGCTACAGCCCCACCGCCCGCAAAGCCTTGCACGGATTTAAAGCGCAGGTTTTGTTTGCCAACGCACAGGCCGCGTAACATGGAACCGGGCCATATTTCAGATCCAAAATGGATCGCAGTGTCAGATCATGCCACCGCCATTAATCCTGCAGACCTTGCTGACGTTGTGCAAAGCGGGTGTTTTGTCTTGGAACTTTCGCCACCAAAAAGCGGCGTATCGGTATTACTGGACTATAAAGCAAATGCGGGCTGGGCGCGTGCCTTTTCAATTTTTCAAGATGAAAACGCCGGGCTTGTCGTCTTGCACCGCCAAGCAGATACTGTGCAGCGCCACCGGCTACCTGGCCCTTTGCCACGCGGTTGGGCCATGGCCCGGTTGACCTTCACTTGGGATGGCCCGGCCCGCAGCTGGTCCCTACGGCTGGAAGATTGCGCGGGCACAGGGGCACTTCAGGCGGATGGCGCAAACCCAATTCCAATGACCGGGGCCGATATCCTGGCACTTTGTGCGGGTCAAAACGTAAGCCGAAAAGATGCATCGGTTCAGTGGTTTGGTGTGTGTTTGCAGATACCCACGGTCCGTCCTGCAGCGTGGATTGGCAAACGCAGTCCCGTTGATACCGACCGCGGCCCGATTGCCGCCGAAGACCTGCGGGTCGGAGACCGCATCGTAACGCGCGACAATGGTCTGCGCCCCCTGAAGGCTTTGCACCACTTGATCGTGCCAAGCCGCGGACGTTTTGTCCCGATATTGTTGCGCGCTCCGTACTTTGCAAGGACCACCGATTTGCTGGTATCTCAAGGCCAGCTAACCCTGCTGTCTGGTGGCGCAGTTGAATATTTGTTTGGCGAAGATACCGTTCTTGTCTCTGCGGATGCCCTGAGGGATGGCAATTCAGCGCTGGCCGATACGCGCCGACCCATGACTTTTGGCATCGCTCTGGATCTTGGCACGCCAGAACTTATCCTGGCTGATGGCTGCGCGTTGCTAAGCAAAGCGGCCACTGAACCCTTGCCTTATCGCCTGTTGGAAGGGTTTGAGGCCCTGCCGCTGAGATCCCTGTTAGGCCGGGGCGGGCAGCGAAATGCGGCGTGACCCGCTGCGCAAATCAGTCGAAAAACGGCGTCATCTGCGCCACGATCACCGAATTTTCGGCCAATGCTCTGCCCATCAGGGCACGCTCTTCACTGTCAATCTCTTCGCCACCCGCAATGCGTTCGTCCATCGTGC
The DNA here is from genome assembly GCA_014378345.1 of Pseudorhodobacter sp. Classification (GTDB taxonomy): domain Bacteria; phylum Pseudomonadota; class Alphaproteobacteria; order Rhodobacterales; family Rhodobacteraceae; genus JACMNW01. The sequence goes on from JACMNW010000347.1 coordinate 5,396, forward strand.
CGTAGCCCGACACATCCAGCGGCGCCATATCGGCCTGCTTCAGGATCGCCACTGTTTCCCGCACAGCCTCGTCTTCATCAACGCCACTGGCGTAAATCATCAACGCGGCTCCGGTTGCCTTATCTGGCAACCCGTCACCCACCTTGCGGCCCACTTCGACCACCAGCGTAAACACTTGCTGCGGCCGCTTTACCTTTTCCGGCTTGGGCGCATCGCCCAGATCCTCATCCGTCATCACAGGGCCCTCTAGTTTGGTCCCGGCGTGGCCCCACAATCCCGTTTTGTCAACCCAAGCCCCCTCGACACGCGCCCACATACCCGCCATCTTTTCGCAAATGTCGGAGGATACTATGCCAAAAGCCTATTGGATCGCCCATGTCAGCGTGACAGACACCGATGCTTATGAAAAATACCGCGCCGCTGGCGCCGCCCCCCTTGCCCGCTTTGGCGCAAAGTTCATCATCCGCGCTGGCGCACAAACCGTGGTCGAAGGCACCCTGCGCGCCCGCACCGTTGTGATCGAATTCCCCACCCTGCAAGCGGCAACAGACTGCTACAATTCCCCCGAATATCGCGCGGCCATAGCCCTGCGCAAAGACGCAAGTGATGCCGATATCTGCATCATCGAAGGGTATGACACTTAGCGCAGCAAAAGCGGTCCTCCCGCCCACGTTCAAAC
>JACMNW010000001.1 GCA_014378345.1 Pseudorhodobacter sp.
CAATTCGGCAACTGGCTTTGTTGGCTGTGGTGGCCATGGCGTTATCGGCTTGCGAAAACATGCCCAACCCCTTTGCCGGGAAAGATAAATCAACTGAAAGCCCTACCACCTCCGAAGCCGCAAAGTCGGTTCGGCGGGTGGACCGGGATGTTGAAGCACCAGAAACATTCCAAACCACCGATACTGCCCTTTGGGATGGTCGCCCGTCGCTTGGCGGTGTTTGGGTGGCATCGCCCGATGCAGTTAACCCGGAACGGGTGATCTTGCGAAATGAGGCGAATGGCAAATTTGTGATCGGCGCGCTGTTTCGCCGTGAACGCGATAATCCCGGGCCGAAGCTGCAAATTTCGTCAGATGCGGCCGACGCCTTGGGCATGTTGGCAGGCCAGCCGGGCCAGTTGAACGTCACCGCCCTGCGCCGCGAAGATAGCAAAGCTGAGGCGGCGGCAGTGGCACCCGTTGCAGTCCAAGGCGATGTTGAAACTGTTGCCGGTGATCCGATTGCGGCTGCAGCGGCGGCGATCGACAAAGCTGATGGCGAAGCAGCGGCTGGCAGTGAAGCCGTTACTGTGGCACCCGCCGCGTTTGACGCCACTGATCCAGCACCGCAACCGGGCGAGACGAAACGCGCCGCCCGCAAACGCGCCCGGGCCGCAGCGAAGGCTGCTGCATCTGCTGAAGCGGTAGCGCCTGCGTCAGAAGGCAACGCTGTGTTGGCAGCCCCCGTTCCTGCCCTTGAAGTTTCACCTCTTGCCGATGCGGCAGTTGCCCCGATTGCCACCCCTGCCCCGTCTGGTGGATCTGCCCGCATTCAAATCGGGATTTTCAGCGTTGAAGCAAATGCGCAGCGGGCGGCGAACAAGCTGAAAGCGGGCGGCGTAAGTGCCGATGTTCGCAAAGAAGAAAGCAATGGCAAAACTTTCTGGAGCGTGGTTGCCAGCGGTGATGGCGGCAGCAAGGCCTTGCTTGCCAAGGTAAAAGATCTTGGCTTTGGCGATGCCTACGTTGTCTCCGGCTAGTTCGGAAAGGGTGCATGCGATGAAAGTTGATCTGCTTCATATTGCGGGTGCGTCACTTTTGGCGCTTTGCTTAGCCTTCCCTGCTTGGGCGTTTGAGACGCGCGCCGATGCGGCCTGGGTGTTTGATGTGGGCACCCATGCAGTGTTAATGGAAAAGAATTCGGATCAGCCCATCCCCCCCGCATCCATGTCAAAGTTGATGACGGTCAATATGCTGTTTGAAGCGTTGCAGGATGGCCGCGTGACGATGGATACCACCTTTGGCGTCTCCGCCCGCGCGCATGCGATGGGTGGATCGACCATGTTCCTGACTGAACAAGACCGCCCGACAGTGCGTGAATTGATCCAAGGCATGATCGTAAATTCAGGCAATGATGCCTGCGTCGTGGTGGCCGAAGGACTGGCCGGCACAGAAGATGCCTTTGCCGCCCAGATGACCGAACGCGCCAAGGCTTTGGGGATGACTGGATCGAATTTCGCCAATGCCTCTGGCTGGCCAGACCCCAACCACCGCATGAGCATGCATGATCTGGGGATTTTGGCGCTGCGCCTGATCGAGGAGTTTCCTGAGGAATACAAAGTGTTCTCGGAAACGGAGTATAACTATGCCGACCGTGCGCCCGATAACCGCTTCAACCGCAACCCATTGTTAAAGTTGGGTATTGGTGCCGACGGCCTGAAAACAGGGCATACCGAAGAGGCGGGGTACGGTCTGGTTGGGTCTGCCGTGCAAGGCGACCGACGGGTGATTGTGGTGATCAGCGGCCTCGCATCGGAAAAGGAACGGTCAGAAGAGGCGGAAAGTCTGGTGAATTGGGCTTTCCGCCAGTTTGCCCAGAAAACCGTAGCTAAAGCCGGGGTTCGTGTGGCCGAGGCAAATGTTTGGATGGGGTCTGCCGCAACCGTTGGTCTTGTCCCGGCAAAAGACGTGCGCATTTTGGTACCTGCCTTGGTGCAAGAAACAATGACCGCCGAAGTGGTTTATTCCGGGCCGCTGAATGCGCCCATCGTCGCTGGGCAAGAGGTGGCAAAACTGTTGGTTCATGTGCCCGATTTACCCGATATCGAAGTGCCGCTTGTGGCAGAAGCGGATGTTGGCAAGGGTGGGTTTCTGAAACGGTTGACGTCAGCAGCGCAAACATTGATCAGCCAAATTCAAGACAGGGCTGCGGCCTCATAACTATGGCAGGGCCCGGCCGCTTTATCAGTTTTGAAGGCATCGATGGCTCTGGCAAGTCCACCCAGGCGCGGATGCTGGCAGACCGTTTGCGCAGAATGCGGCAAACCGTTGTTTTGACGCGGGAACCGGGGGGCAGCACAGGTGCCGAAGAAATCAGGCGTTTGGTGCTGGAAGGTGATCCTGACAGATGGTCGGCGGAAACTGAGATTTTGCTGTTCACCGCCGCACGCCGCGATCATTTGGAAAAGACCATTCGCCCGGCGCTTGCCACAGGAGCCGTTGTCATCACCGATAGGTTTGCCGACAGCACGCGTATCTACCAAGGCATCACGCGCGGTGATTTGCGGGCATCTGTAGACGCGCTGCATGATCTGATGATAGGCGTGGACCCCGACCTGACACTATTGATCGACATTGATCCCGGTGTTGGATTATCGCGCGCCGTCGCCCGTGCAGGGTCGGAGCTGCGGTTTGAAGATATGGGCGTAGATGTGCAGCGCCAAATGCGGGCCGGGTTTCTTAACCTGGCAGCAAAGACCGCGCGCATACAGGTGATCGACGGCGCGGGCAGTGCGGACGTTGTGGCGGAACTGGTTTGGACGCGCGTGCAGGCACATCTTGGGCAGGCATCGTGACCGACGACTTACCCGAGCCGGACCGCGTTGAAGGTGCCCCACACCCACGTGAAACTGCACGGCTTTTTGGGCATGTTTCGGCGGAAGCCAATTTTCTGACCGCATTCAACTCTGGCCGTTTGCACCATGGCTGGCTTATCTCGGGGCCGTCCGGTGTGGGGAAAGCCACCTTGGCATGGCGGTTGGCGCGGTTTTTGCTGGCAACGCCTGTGGCTGATGGCGGCATGTTTGATCCAGAACCGCCCAACACACTGGACATAGCGCCCGATCATCCGGTTGCCCGGCGGATGGCGGCCCTGTCCGAAGGCCGCATGTTTCTGCTGCGCCGCGGGTTAAATGACAAAGAAACTGCCTATTCCGCCGATATTCGGGTGGACGAGGTGCGACGTATGAAATCTTTCTTCACGATGTCCGCCGCCGACGGTGGCAGGCGCGCCGCGATCATAGATGCCGCCGATGATATGAACCCGGCATCCGCCAACGCGCTTTTGAAACTGCTGGAAGAACCGCCTAAAGGTGTTACGATTTTCCTGATCAGCCACCAGCCGCACCGTTTGTTGCCGACCATTCGGTCGCGCTGTCGCGAATTGCGGCTGGCACCGTTGCCCCCTGCGGCACTGGCAAGTGCCTTGATTGCGGCGGGCGGCAGTTTGCCCGAAACCGAGGTGCAGGCGATGGCCGAACTTGCAGGCGGGTCGGTGGGAGAGGCGTTTCGTCTTACCAATCAAGACGGCCTTGCTGTCTATGCGGGCCTGATCCGGCTGCTCGCCACCCTGCCCCGACTGGACCGGCCAGAGGCGCTAAAGCTGGCTGAAACCAGCGCCGGGCGCGGTGCGGAAACCCAGTTTGATCTGATCGTAACCTTGGTTGATCTCTTTTTGGCCCGGCTGGCGCGCGCCTCCGCCACGGCAACCCTGCTACCAGAGGCAGCATCGGGCGAGACCGCTTTGATCAACCGCCTTGGCGCACCAGCGGGGGCCGCCCTTGCTTGGGCCGACCTTGCGCAAAGCCTGACACTTCGCGCGCGGCGCGGGCGGGCAGTCAACCTTGACCCTGCCGCCCTTCTGATGGATATGCTTTTGAAGATCGACGAGACGGCGGGACATGTCCTCGCCCAGAAATGAGCGCCAGATGACCCCCGAAATAGTTGATAGCCACTGTCATCTGGACTTTGCTGATTTCGACGGCGAAGTGCCTGCCCTGATCGCCCGCGCGCAAGCAGCGGGTGTCACCCGCATGGTCACAATCTGCACGCGGCTGCGCAATGAGCCCAAGGTGCGCGCCATCGCCGAGGCTTACCCGCCCATATTCTACGCCGCAGGCACCCATCCGATGAGTGCGGTCGACGAACCGATGGCGACAGTG
>JACMNW010000348.1 GCA_014378345.1 Pseudorhodobacter sp.
ACAGATGCGCTGCCCTGTAGACAACGAAACCCTTGTGATGGCCGACCGTGGCGGGGTTGAAATCGATTATTGCCCCAAATGCCGTGGCGTCTGGCTGGACCGGGGAGAGTTGGACAAGATCATAGACCGCTCCGCAGCCGCTCCGGATGCCGCACCCCCGCGCCCAAGCACCCAGCCCCTCTACCAACCCGAACCCCCGCGCGCGCCCCAAAGCTACGGCGAAGAAACCCGCCCCCGCCGCCGCGATGACGACGATGATGATTACCGTGGCGGCCAAAAGAAAAAGCGCCGCGAAGGCTTTCTGGGTGAATTGTTCGATTTCTGAAGCCGTTGCAGGGTGCGCACTCGGTGCGCACCTTTTCCTGACTTACGCGATAAAACCCTGCCTCAAAAACCTGCCGCCCCCCTCCGCCATCGAGGGGAAGGTTGGGGAGATGGGCAATCGCAAGCCTTGGGGTGTGGCACGGGTCTTGTCGCGATGGAACTGGCGCTGCCCAACATTCCCATCGACGGCATGGATATCTCCGCCGAAATGCTGGCAGTCGCGGGCCAAAAATCGCTTTACCGCACGCTGACCCAGGTCGATCTGACTGGCCCGCTTACCCACAACACCTACGGCGCTGTGCTCAGTTCCGGCACCTTCACCCACGGCCACCTTGGCCCCGAGCCTTTGCGCGGCTTGCTGGATATCGCCAGAAGTGGTGCCCTGTTCATCATTGGCGTGAACCAGCGGCATTTTGAGGCGCAGATTTTCCCAAACGTCCTTGATGCCATGGTCGCAGATGGCGCAATAACCCAAGTCAAATTGATGGAAATAATGATCTATTCCAAGCTGGGCCACGACCATTCGGGCGACCGCGCGTTGATCCTGCAGTACCGGAAACTTTAGCAAATCAGCTGTATTAGTCGAGTCAGCCGCACACTAAAAACAGTAAAAAACACATATTTATCTTTTATAGTCAATGGCTTAAAATAATATCTTGGGTGTTACCACCGCTTCAAAGCCGCCTCATCCGCTGGCTTCGACGCGACCCATTCTGCCCTGTCTGCCCCAATTTCTTTCTTCCAAAACGGAGCCCTTGATTTCAAATAATCCATCAAGAAATCGGCAGCCTGAAACGCCTCACTTCGATGAATCCCCGCCACAGCTACCATCATAATCGGCTCGCCCACCGCCAGTTTTCCGAACCGATGAATGACCAGACTATCCAGCAAATTCCACCTCAGCCGGGCCTGATCCATAATCGCCGAGATCGCCTTTTCCGTCATCCCCGGATAATGCTCAATCATCATCCCCGACGCCGATCCGTCCCCCCGAACCAGCCCCGTAAAACTTACAATCGCCCCCGCCCCCACAGGTTTCGCGGTGAAATCGTTCACCTCAAACCCCGGATCGAACGCTGCCTCACTCACGATCAACCGCATCTCATCCCCCCGTCATCGGCGGAAAAAACGCAACCTCTCGCACGCCTTTCAGCGGCGCATCAAAGCCAGCCAATTCCTGATCCAGCGCCACCCGAAGGCTGGCCAAATCCGAAAATGCCAACGCATACCTTTCATCCCGCGCAACCAGTTCGGCAATCAAACCGGAGACGGTTTCCGCCCCGGTTTCTACCGTTTCGCGGGGCAACCCGATCCGTTCGCGGACCCAAGCGAAATATAGAACGTCGATCATGCTTCATCCCGCAAAAACGGACGTGATTTGTTGAAATAGTCCCACCCGGTGACCGCTGTCAGCGCGGCTGCGATCCAGATCAGGAACAATCCTGCAAGTGTCGCCCAAGAGGAACAGCCCCGCGCGCCGCAAGATCTTATCGGGTCGGCCAAACCTTTGCTGACCGCAATTGCGTATTGATCGACCGTCATGCCTTGGCGGGCGATGCCTTCGATATGTTCAAGTCCGGTTCCCAGAAACAGCACAGCGATGGCGACCATCTGGGCTGTGGTTTTCCACTTTGCCAGTTTTGTTACTTTTAGAAGTCCGGCCTTCGTACCCAGATACTCTCGCAGGCCGCCCACAAAAACTTCGCGGAACAATATCACCGTTGCGGGAAGGATCAGCCACGGGTTCATGCCGGAATATCCGGTGATGATCAGCAGGGCGATCACGACCATCGCTTTGTCGGCGATGGGGTCCAGCATGGTGCCGAACTTGGATTCTTGTTTCCACAGCCGGGCAAGGTAGCCGTCAAAATAATCGGTAATTGCGGCGCAGATAAACAGGGTCAAGGCCAGCCAGTCAGCGGAGGGGCGGTGAAAATAGAGAAACATCAAGGGCACGCCGGGGGCGGCGGCGAGGCGGAGGGTGGTCAGGATGTTCGGGATCGTCCATTTCATAGGAAAGTCGTAACCGATGGGCGGGGCGGGGGGAAGGGGTGTTACGTTGGGGTTTAACACGAGTAATACTACCATAAAATATTGATTTTGTTATAGTTTATGATTTATTTTGGGATTCTTAAAGACTATCAGTGGCTTGGCTTGGCAGCGCAGCGCGGATCCGACAGGGTCGCTGCGGGTTGGAACGCCCCCTAAACGCCACCTGCTGCATGATTGTTGCCCAATTCATCGCATTTTCACGCAACTAAATCCTCTGTTTCCGATTCCTCAGAAACGCCCCGCAAAAGCCACAACTGACCACAGTTTCGCCGAGGTTGTGCGGCACCCCGATAAGCTAACTACAGGTCGGGGAGTCGCTACATTGGGGTTGATTGAACGGTCAGAAACAGCGCGCGCGCTTAATGTTACCTCCCGCCGCGCCCGAATGGAAGAATGGCGCGCTTTGCCGCCGGTTTATGACTTGGGCGATGGTGGTTTGGACAGTGTGGCCTGGCTGCGCCGCCAAAGCCCCGCCGAATGGCATGAATTGGATAAGGGCTACACTTGGGAAAGCGACGATTTGTCATTGATGATGTGCGTAGCTGACCAACCCAATGCTGACCGGGCGACGATATTGGCGATGCTGCTGGATCTGGACGTGACCTATTATGAGGGACGCAAATCGCTTGGTGGTGATCCACGCAGTATTTTCCCGGATATGACGGAACTACTGGACCGGATCGAGGCCGGGTTTGCGAAAGGCTACTACCAAACCGCCGCATTCGGCCTTGTGCGGGACCGGTCGCAGTTGGAGCGTACAACAGCCTACCTCGCCCGCCTTGGCCGCGCGCCGATCTGGGCGCTGCCTGCCCGCACCTGGGATGCGTTGCAGGGGCGGGGCCACAAGCCGCGCTATGTCTATGATGCCCGCGACGAGGCGTTTCGGTTGCCGTTCGAGCAGTGGGCGCGGCATCGGGTTGCGCCTAATTAGGCAAAGCCGGGTCAATGCCATTTTGCGTCGCGAGATGCTTTAGCAACGGCAGTCTAAGGCCCGGTAACTTAGGTTGTTCGCACTTGATCTGAACCATTTGCCACTTTTCTCGCCCCGGCGCAGGCCCGGGCTCCGGAATTTGGACGAAAAGCATCGGGGCCCCGGCCTGCGTCGCGCTTGGGCGAGAGACAGCGAGCGCCGCATCAAATAACATACAAACTGCTCCAGAAGTTTACCCTTCTTACCCCCGTTCACTGAAATAATCGCTGATCGTTTGCGCCATGGCTGCTGATATACCCGCCACTGCGGTCAAGT
>JACMNW010000006.1 GCA_014378345.1 Pseudorhodobacter sp.
AAAGATTACCGCCACATGCGTCGGCGCATCGCCGGATTTGTTGCCCTCAAGATAGCGGAACAGAATGTTGCAGAAGCCTGCAACCGCCCCAACAGGCAGGCCATCGGATTTGCGGGTTAAGGGGGGCAATGCGTGGTAGGCGCGAAAGATATAGGCCGACCCGTCGATCAGATGCAGATGGTGGCCCTTGCCGAATGTCATCGCGATTCTCCCCCAGATCTGCGCTCAGGTTGCAAGTATTATCGCGTATCTAGGTCAGATGAAACGTGCAGATCAGTGATCATCATGGGCATGGGCCCGGTCAATTTCATACCGCTTGTCGCAATAGCCGCATTCGACCCAGCCGCGATCTTCGGGGATAACCAGCCAAACACGCGGATGGCCGAGTGCGCCTTCGCCGCCATCGCAGGCAACTTTCCATTTGGTAACAATTTCAGTCTCAGGTGCAGAGTTGGGCATGTGGGCAATCCTTGGCACGGTATTTGAGTTAGTTTAACATTTGCAGAACCGGCAGCAAGGGTTCCTACCTAACGGCCCATCATCTGTGCGCGGCCCTTTAGCGCGCCAAGCCATGCGAGGCCCAGAACAGTGGCCTTTGCAGGCCGGTATTCGGCAGCTATCCACCCTTCATACCCCATATCATCCACATCGGTGCAAAGGCCGGTCAGATCAAACCCGCCGCCGCCGGGTTCATTGCGGTTGGCTAGGCCCGCAATTTGCACGTGGTTCACGCGATGTTTGTGCTTGGCCCAAACCGCATCGGCGTCGCCGTGCAGGCGGGCGGCGTGCCACAGATCGAACTGCAGGCCCAGTTGCGGGATGGCAAGATCGTCGATCAACCGGCCCGCCTGATCAAAATCGTTCAGAAAATAGCCGGGCATATCAACGGGGTTCAGCGGTTCAATCGATAGCTTAAGGTCGGGGGCCTGTGCCGCAGCCCAGGCCAGATTGTCACAATAAGTTTGTTCGGCCATCGGGCCACGGGCAATGCCCGCCATGATATGGACACGCTCGGCGCTCAGACGGGTGGCAAGATCAGCGGCTTTCAGAAAACTGTTGCGAAAGGCCTTTTCGTCGCCTGAAACAGCGGCATGACCACGCTCGCCTGCCACCCAATCGCCGGGAGGGGCGTTGATCAGGGCAAGCGGAATGCCAGATAGCGCCGCCTCCCATTCCTTGGCGGAATGGTCATAGGGAAACAGCACCTCAACCCCGTCAAACCCAGCGTTATGCGCATGGCGGGGCCGCGACAGCATGGCCGCCTCGGTAAACATCATGGTCAGGTTGGCGGCGAAACGCGGCATTAGGTCAGCTCTGCCGATGGAATGATCGGGAAGAACATGCCACCCGACCAAAGGCCAAACCAATCGGCCCCATGGTGCGGCGTGTGCTGGCACAAATCAATGAGCCTGTAAAAAGACTTGCGGTCGATAAGAGCCTCCAGATTTGCTCGGATCAGAATGTAGGGTGAAGGTTCACCCGTAATGGCATCGCGGTCTACCCGAAGCGGATTCGCCGGGCCAGCCGTAGCTGTATCGCCGACTTGGGTGGTAAATGTCACGCGCTGGTTGCGGCCAGTGCCATCGGATTCAAGATCAATTGCCACAAAAGGCGCGTCATCAACGGTGATTCCCACCTTTTCAACCGGAGTCACAAGGAAATACGCGTCGCCTTCGCGCCGGATGATCGACGAAAACAATTTGACCAACCCCGGCCTGCCAATCGGCGTGCCAAGATAAAACCATGTGCCATCGCGCGCAATCCGCATATCAATGTCGCCGCAAAACGGTGGATTCCACAAATGCAGTGGTGGCGGGCCCTTGCCAGTCGCCGCCCCCGCCGAGGCAAGCACCGATTCTGCTGTTGGTTTCACAATCATTTGTGCGCTTTTGCCTTTTGTCGTTTGTGCCGGGCGCTAAGTTTCGGTCTAATGTAGGTATA
>JACMNW010000349.1 GCA_014378345.1 Pseudorhodobacter sp.
ACCGCTTATTCCGTATCGCCGAACGGGTCGGCGGGCACATCATTGATCCCCCAATCCAGCGTCTTCCACGTGCGCGCCATGTGTTCGGGCAAGGGGGCGGTGAACGTCATCATCTTTTTGGTAATCGGGTGCTCGATGGTCAGCATCCGCGCATGAAGATGCAGCTTTTTGCTGATGTCACCGCCTATGTCCGCCCCCCAGCCATCGCCGAGGTTTTCCTGGCCCGACCCACCGTATTTACCGTCACCAATGATCGGATGCCCCATTTCCGCGATATGTGCGCGCAGCTGGTGCGTGCGGCCCGTGACAGGTTCCATCGCCAGCCACGACAGCCGATTGCCCAAAAACCACAGCACAAAATAATCAGACTGCGCGCGTTTGGCATCGGGAAAATCGGCCATTTTGGCGGGATGGATGCACATCATCTTTTCGCCTTCGCCACCCCGGCCATGCCCCGGCGCTTTCATAAGGCCGTACTTGATGCTGCCTTTGCGCGGATGCGGCACTCCTGCCACGGCGGCCCAGTAAATTTTGCGCGTCAAGCGGTGGCGCAATGCCTCCGACAACGCCCGCGCTACACGGTCTGTGCGCGCCAGCATCAGCAGGCCAGACGTGTCTTTGTCCAGCCGGTGCACCAATTTCGGGCGTTCTTTAAAGCCAAACTTCAACGCCTCGGTCAGCCCGTCTACATGGCGGTCGCCCTGCCCGGACCCGCCTTGTGATGCCAATCCCGGTGGCTTGTTCAGGATGATGATATGCTCATCCTTCCACAAAACCGCGTCCTGAATCATCTTGGTATCGGCCGCCGAAACCCCGCCTTCACGCGGGCGCGATGGGGCTTCGGTATCCGGCAACGGCGGCACGCGAATGGCCTGCCCCGGCGTCACCCGGTCCGATGCCTTGGCCCGCGCAGAATCAACCCTGATCTGCCCGGTGCGGCACATCTTTTCAATATGGCCTTGGCTAAGCTGCGGGAAACGCCGCTTCATCCAGCGATCAAGGCGTTGCTCGCCCTCATCTGCAGACACGGTCAGTAGTTTAACATCGCTCATGCGAAGGCTCCACGGGCTAAGGCAGCACCAAGGGCCACTGCAACAAGGGACAGGATGACCGACGCCAGCACATAAAGCAGCGCCTGCAAGCTTTGCCCACCTTCCCACAGCTTCAGCGCATCAAGCGAGAAGGCCGAGAATGTGGTAAATCCGCCCAGAACCCCTGTCATCAAAAGGGGTGACAGGCTGGTGCGGCTGGCCAGCACGACAAACAAAACACCGATGGCAAAACTGCCAAGGATGTTGACTAGCACAGTGGCCACAGGCCCCCCAATACCAACCACCATAAGGTGGCGGAGCACGGAACCGATGGCGCCGCCAATAGCAACTTGGGCTAGGGTCAGGATCATGCGTGTCTCTTGTGCCCGAGGGGGCCGATTGTCAACCGTTACAGGGATTTCAGACGTTAGGGCGTTTCGCGCGCAGCTTGATGAAATAGTCGATCCGCTTTTTCAGCTCGCGTTCAAACCCGCGCTCTGGCGGCATGTAATACACCGGGCGCTTCATGCTTTCGGGAAAATACTCCTGCCCCGAAAACCCATCCTCAGTATCGTGATCATAGGCATAGCCAGACCCATAGCCGATATCCTTCATCAATTTGGTCGGCGCGTTCAATATATGCTTGGGCGGGGGCAGACTGCCGGTATCCCGCGCCGCCGCACGTGCTGCCTTGAACGCCACATAAACCGCGTTCGATTTAGGGGCGAGGGCAAGGTAAACCACCGCCTGCGCCAGCGCCAATTCGCCTTCGGGCGACCCCAGCCGTTCATAAGTGTTCCAGCTTTGCAAACAGACCTCTTGCGCCTGCGGGTCGGCCAAGCCGATATCCTCCACCGCCATGCGGGTTATCCGGCGGGCGAGGAAACGCGGGTCTTCGCCACCTTCCAACATACGGGCGAACCAATACAAAGCCGCGTCCGGATCAGACCCGCGCACCGATTTGTGCAAGGCAGAAATCAGGTTGTAATGCTCTTCCCCCGATTTGTCATACTTGGCCGCGCGCCGCATCAACCGGGTAGACAGCGCGTCGCGGTCCAGCGGCTTGTCCAGCTTCCACGCCATAACCTGCTCAATCAAATTAAGCAGCGCACGCCCATCACCATCCGCCATTTCCTGCACCGCGTCGCGGGCATCGGCCGTCAGAGGTATTGCGCGGCCAAGGTCCTGCTCTGCCCGTTGCGTCAGACGTTCCAGATCGGCCAGTGTCAGGCGTTCCAGCACGATCACTTGCGCCCGAGACAGCAAAGCCGCGTTCAATTCAAACGACGGGTTTTCCGTTGTAGCCCCAACCAGAAGAATGGTGCCATCTTCCATATAGGGCAGAAACCCGTCTTGCTGGGCTTTGTTAAACCGGTGAATCTCGTCCACAAACAGCAGTGTCCCCTGCCCGTTCTGGCGGCGAATGCGGGCGGATTCGAACACTTTGCGCAGATCAGGCACACCAGTAAAAATGGCCGATATCTGCACGAAATTCAGATTGGTCTGCGCCGCGAGCAGCCGCGCAATGGTGGTTTTGCCCACACCGGGCGGCCCCCACAGAATTAGCGACGACAGGCTGCCCGCCGTTAGCATTGCGCCCAAGGGACCAGCTTCGGACAATACCTTTTCTTGCCCCACCACATCAGCCAGAACCCGCGGCCGCAAACGGTCCGCAAGCGGGCGAGGCGTGTTGGGCTTGACGGGATCAGAAGGGTTATCGAAAAGATCGGCCATGGCTTAGGCCTAACGACTTTATCAGGTGACGTGAAGTGGTATGCCAGCCTAACCTTCGGCGCAGATCAGTGCGTCCTCGGGTTAACGTCGATCATGACACATTGGAATTCGGCATCATCAATCGTGAGCATAGGGCCCAAGGCCCGCGCTGTCAGACCACAGCGGCCATACCAACGTTCCCAATTCCCTGCGGTCAGTGCGATGATTCCGGATGCCCCGTTTTCGCGTGCGGCCTTGATCATTTCTTTGACCATATTCGCATGAATACGCCGCCGGATAGACATTGGCGCTTTGTGGGATACGAAAACACGGGTGCTTTCCCAGATGTTTTCTGCAACCGGCGCCTGTTCATAAAGCAAGTTGTGCGGGATCGTATTAATCATCCCGCGTTGCGCGTCCCGGATCATATAAGAATAAATGCCGCAACGGGCCGTCGTTGGCGTTAGCCGCATACCGCCAAGAACTTCGCCTTGATCATGTACCGCAATCCAGCGACTGGCAGGCGTGTCGTATTGGTCGAATTCCATGCCAAGCGATTCGGGAAGATCCCAGTTTTGCTGCACAATGAAGGATTGCCGCCGTGCCCGGAATACATTGGCAAACAGCTCACCGTGTGAGTGAAGGTTCTCAAAAGACAGCGTCGTTGATAGCATCTCTGCGTCCTTAGAAAGTGCTGCGGATGGAGAGGCAACAAACGATGATTTTGGAATATTATTCACAGCAGTTTATACTCCTTAGCGCGTTGCAGCGCCTCGACGGTTGTTCGTGCCAGCAATTTCAGGCGTACCGAATTCAGGCGGGCCTTGAACGCGCTTTCCGAAATCCCCAGCTTGGCCGCCGCAGCAGCGTGGCGCATGCCATTTGCCACACAATTCAGCGCCTCGATCTGTGCCTTGCTCAGACTTTCGGGGGGCTCGGTAAAGTCGTGCAGACGTTGCACGACTGCTTCAATCTGCGTCATTTCGGACTCTTCATATTCACGGTCCGCCCGCGAAAAGCTGGCAATTGAACGCGACGCTATCGGGCCACAAGATACGGTTAATCCATAGACCAGCCCGTAGGACCGCGCCTTCTCGAGGATACCGAACATATCTGGAATTCCAAAATCGGTCCACCGGCATGCACCCGTCGAACTGAACCCCCAGGCTATCGTTGGATCGCGCAGGGCATAGGCTTGCTGAGTGTAGTGATCCAGCCAGCTTTGATCATAAGTCTGGAAAGAAACCAGCGGGGCCGCAAACCGGATATGCAATCCAATAAAGTAACCTGCAGGCGCAAGCATGGAAAGCCTGTGCAGTTCTGCGTCTATTCCAACATTTCCAGACATTCGATATGAGACTCTACGATTCTTAATCAACGATAACTTGCACATATCACTTTCTACACAACATATTAGTCCAATTTAGTGCGGCAAAAGAAATTCATCTTTAAAGCGAACAAACCCGCCACAGGGGCGGGTTTGTTGAAAGTTAGCGACAAATTAAGTGACTTTTATGCCTCAGATGCGTCATCCGCTGCGGTGCGGGCGTGGTCAGCAGCACCCTTGGCGCTTGGATCACGGTCCACAAACTCGATGATCGCCATCGGGGCCATGTCGCCATAGCGGAAACTGGCCTTCAGCACGCGCACATAGCCACCGGTACGGGTGGCATAGCGCGGGCCCAAAATTTCGAACAGACGCGCGGTGTGCATGTCCTGCTTCAGTTGCGCATGGGCCTGACGGCGCGCATGCAGATCGCCGCGCTTGGCCAGCGTGATCAGCTTTTCGATGATCGGGCGCAATTCTTTGGCCTTGGGCAGCGTGGTCTTGATCTGTTCATGTTCGATCAAAGACCCACACATATTGGCGAACATCGCTTTGCGGTGTTCGTGGGTCCGGTTCAGTTTGCGGTAACCGCTGGAGTGACGCATGTTATATTCCTATCGTCGTTTGTTTTGCTTTGTCCGGCTCACCCTCGTTTGGGTGGCTCACCTTGGGGTTTCTTCAACCCATGCACTTCCCCGGCAGTCCGGGCATTATGGTAAGACCCCGGCCTGCGCCGGGGCTTCGGTTTTCAACTTCAGAACTGATCTTCAAACCGCTTGGCCAGATCTTCGATGTTTTCTGGCGGCCAGTCTTCCACGTCCATGCCCAGATGCAGACCCATACCTGACAACACTTCCTTGATTTCGTTCAGGGATTTGCGGCCAAAGTTCGGGGTGCGCAGCATTTCTGCTTCGGTTTTCTGGATCAGATCGCCGATGTAAACGATATTGTCGTTCTTCAGGCAGTTTGCAGACCGCACCGACAATTCCAGCTCGTCCACTTTCTTCAACAGAAGCGGGTTGAATTCGAGCCCGTCCTCCACATCGTGACGCGTGGCCGATTCAGGTTCGTCAAAGTTCACGAACACGGCGAGCTGATCTTGCAGAATGCGCGCGGCATAAGCCACGGCGTCATCTGGCGTCAGCGAACCATCGGTTTCGATCTTCATGGTAAGACGGTCATAATCCAGCACCTGGCCCTCACGGGTTGGCGTCACTTCATAGCTGACCTTCTTGACCGGCGAATAGACCGCATCAATCGGGATCAACCCGATTGGCGCATCTTCCGGCTTGTTCTTGTCAGCGGCCACATAACCTTTGCCGGTGTTCACGGTCAGTTCCATGAACACATCAGCGCCGTCATCAAGGTGACAGATCACGTGGTCCTTGTTCAGAACCTCAATCCCGTTGCTTTCCGAAATATCGCCAGCGGTCACAACGCCCGGACCTTTGGCTGAAATCGACAGCCGCTTTGGCCCTTCGACTTCCATCTTCAGCGCCACACCCTTGAGGTTCAGCACAAAGTCGGTCACGTCTTCACGCACCCCGGCCACAGATGAAAATTCGTGCAGCACATTGTCAATTTGCACCGATGTGATGGCCCCGCCTTGCAGCGATGACATCAGCACCCGGCGCAAAGCGTTGCCAAGCGTCAGGCCAAAGCCACGCTCCAACGGTTCTGCAATCAAGGTTGCAACCCGGCCCGCATCCGGCCCCGGCTTAACCATCAACTGCGTTGGCTTGATAAGTTCAGCCCAATTCTTATGGATCATGCGTGTCGCCTCCATACTAGTCCCCTGCTCATGTCCCGAAGCAGCAGACGCCCGAGGATCAGAAAAAACGAAATCAGGCCGCGCAATCCTCGCACGGCCCGACAGTAGAAAATAGTGTCAGACGCGGCGGCGCTTCGGCGGCCGGCACCCATTGTGTGCCATTGGTGTGACATCACGGATCGAGGTGATGTTAAAGCCAACAGCAGCCAAAGCGCGTAGTGCGGATTCGCGGCCTGAACCTGGACCCTGCACTTCGACTTCCAGCGTTTTCACGCCATGTTCCTGTGCCTTGCGGCCCGCATCTTCGGCAGCCATCTGGGCGGCATAGGGGGTCGATTTACGCGATCCCTTAAAGCCCATGGTACCTGACGAAGACCATGCAATCGCATTGCCCTGCACATCAGAAATCAGGATCTTGGTGTTGTTGAACGATGAATTCACATGCGCCACACCAGCGGCGATATTCTTGCGCTCTTTTTTCTTAGCGCGGGTTTTTTCGCGTGCCATATCTCAGCGCCCCTTATTTCTTCTTGCCAGCAATGGCCTTTGCGGGGCCTTTGCGGGTGCGTGCGTTGGTATGGGTGCGTTGGCCGCGAACCGGCAGGTTACGACGGTGACGCAGGCCGCGGTAGCAGCCCAGATCCATCAACCGCTTGATGTTAATGGATGTGTCACGACGCAGGTCGCCCTCAACCGTTAGGTTTGCGTCAATGTATTCGCGGATTTGCAGCACTTCGGCATCCGACAACTGGTTGACGCGACGCGCGCGATCAATCCCAACGGAAGCACAGATCTGTTCTGCAATAAACGGGCCAATGCCCGTGATATACGTCAGCGCGATCGGAACCCGTTTCGCGGTGGGTATGTTGACGCCAGCAATACGTGCCAAACGTGTCTTCCTTCTTGTTGCGGTTCCGTAATGCCGGAACCTTTTTTCACAACCCGGTTTTGCGCCTATTGGCACTCCGGTCTGCGTGTCACTGTGGAACGGACGTCCAAAGCCCACGACGATTCTCTTACGAGACGCCGTGATCTATGGGGTTTTGCCATGCCCGTCAAGGGCGCTGCAGGGCTTATTCCTGTCTGTCAAGAACTTTTGCAACGGCCGCTGCAACAGCGTCCATTTCCGCCAATCCATCAATCGATGTCAGCTGCTTTTTGGCGTAGTAATAGCCAATCAACGGCGAAGTTTTCTTGTAATATTCCATCAGCCGTATCCGCAATGCGTCTGCATTGTCATCGGCACGGCGCCTCAGGTCAGTTGACCCGCAGGCATCACATACCCCGGCAGCTTTGGTCGGCCGCGTTGTATCGTGGTAAACCTCGCCGCAGTTACCACAAGTGTAGCGGCCTGAGATGCGCGCCACCAATGCCGCATCATCAACCTGCATCTCGATGACGGCATCCAGCCCCTGCCCCGATTGCAACAGCAAATCCGCCAACGCATCCGCCTGCTTCAAAGTGCGTGGAAAACCATCGAAGATGAAACCGCCAACCGACGGCGTTGCCAGTTTTTCCGCAATTAACCCGATGACAATCTCGTCTGTCACCAAATCGCCGCGGTCCATCACCGCGGCAACCTTGCGGCCCATTTCTGATCCGCTGGTTTTGGCATCCCGCAGCATGTCGCCGGTGGAAAGCTGCACCATGGCGCGCTGATCAACCAACCGTTTGGCCTGCGTGCCTTTGCCCGCCCCCGGCGGACCAAGTAGAATAATATTAACCACGCCTGCCCCCCGGAAAACTTAACGTCGCGCCGGGGCCTTGGTGCCCGTGCGCTTTTTGCCGCGCAACTGCGACTTTTCAATCAAACCTTCGTATTGGTGCGCCAGCAGATGCGATTGTATCTGCTGAATCGTGTCCATTGTCACCGACACCACGATCAACACCGAGGTGCCACCGAAATAGAACGGAACGGAGAATTGGTGGCGCAGTATCTCTGGAAGCAAACACACCAGCGCCAGATAGCCAGACCCAAGTACCAGAACCCGGTTCACCACATAATCCAGATATTCCACCGTTCGCGCACCGGGGCGGATACCTGGGATGAAGCCATTCTGATTTTTCAAGTTCTCAGCCACCTCTTCCGTCTTGAACGCGACGTTCGCGGTGTAAAAATACGAAAAGAACACAATCAGCGAAGTGAAGAACAGCAAGTAAAGCGGCTGACCGGGGCCAAAATAGGCAAGGATGGTCGACATGATCGGCCCGGTTGCAGCACCTGAAAACGCCGAGATCGTGGTTGGCAGCAACAGCAATGACGATGCAAAGATCGCCGGAATAACGCCTGCCGGGTTTACCTTGATAGGCAAATGCGACGACCCGCCATCATAAACCTTCATGCCCACCTGACGCCGGGGGTATTGAATATGAATCTTGCGCAGAGATCGTTCCATGAACACCACAAAAGCAATCACCACGATCACCATAACGATGACGCCGATAATCACTGGTGCAGAAATCGCACCAGACCGGCCTTGGCTAAAGAATTGCGCAATCGCCTTGGGAATTTCCGCCACAATACCGGTGAAAATGATCAACGATACACCATTCCCGATGCCGCGCGCCGTAATTTGCTCGCCCAACCACATCAGGAACATGGTGCCACCCACCAGCGTCACCACACAGGCCAGCCGGAAATACAACCCCGGATTATGCGCCAAATCGCCGGCTTCAATGCTGACAGCAATGCCCCAGGCCTGAAACACCGCCAAAAACACCGTGCCATAGCGGGTGTATTGGTTCAGTTTCTTGCGGCCCTGATCGCCTTCCTTCTTCAACTGCTCGAACTTCGGCAGCATGGATGACAGCAACTGCACAATGATCGACGCCGAAATATAGGGCATGATCCCGAGTGCAAAGATCCCCATGCGCCTGACCGCACCACCGGTGAACATCGCAAGGATGCCGCCGATGCCAGCGCCGGCTTTGTCCATGAATTCGCGCAGCGCCGTGCCATCAATGCCGGGCACCGGAATATAGGTGCCAAGGCGGTACACCATCAACAACAGGATCGTGAAAACGATCCGTTGGCGCAGGTCTTTCGCCTTACCAAGCGTAGCCCAGCTAAGGTTCGCTGCCATCTGTTCTGCTGCTGATGCCATGTCGATGTCTTTCAAGACAGCGCCGCCAAACCGATTTTCCGGTCAGCGGCGCGGGAAAACTTCAGGCTATGTAAGCCGTCCGGGGACGGCTCACAAGATCAAACCGCTTTGCGCTTTGACTTACCATGGGGTGCCAGCACCGGAGCCACCGTCAAAGTGCCACCAGCCGCGGCAACAGCTTCAATCGCCGCTGCCGATGCACCTGTTACGTTGATGGTGACCGATGCGGTAATCTCACCCTTGTTCAGCACCCGAACGCCGTCCAGCGCGCGGCGGATGATGCCGGTTTCCACCAGCAGATCCTCGGTGATCGCAACGCCCGCGCCCAGCTTGCCCTCGGTGATGAATTTCTGGATCAGGCCCAGATTGATCACCGCAAAATCCTTGCGGTTCGGCTTGGTAAAGCCGCGCTTTGGCAGACGGCGATACAGCGGCATCTGCCCGCCTTCATAGCCACCGATTGCCACGCCGGACCGGGATTTCTGCCCCTTGATCCCGCGCCCAGCGGTCTTGCCCGAGCCGGAACCCGGACCACGTGCCACCCGCTTGCGCTTTTTGGTGGCACCGTCGTTGTCAGACAATTCATGCAGTTTCATGTCGCATTCTCCCATGCCGGAACTGCCCCAGCTGCGACGGCGAGGGCAAACACGGCGATTATGATTCTTATGGCCATAGGGGGCCACTGGCGGCGTATAGAGGGGATGGGGATGCGGGG
>JACMNW010000350.1 GCA_014378345.1 Pseudorhodobacter sp.
CAAGTGACAGACAGTTTGAAATTCGCGCGGCGGGCGGCGAAGTCGGGGGAAGCCACATCTATTGTGGTGTTCGTGCATGGTTATGGCGCGGACGGGGCGGACCTTTTGGGTTTGGCCGATGTGCTGGGACCGCATTTGCCGGACACGATGTTTTACGCGCCAGATGCGCCGCAGGCGTGCAAGGGCAATTCGTTTGGCTATCAGTGGTTTCCGATCCCTTGGATGGATGGGTCGTCCGAGGCGGCGGCAGCGGCGGGGTTAGCCGCGTCGGCGGCGGCGCTGAACGGGTTTCTTGATGCCTGTTTGGCAGAGGCAGATTTGACGGATGCTGATCTGGCGCTGGTGGGGTTTTCGCAGGGCGCGATGATGAGCTTGCATGTGGCCCCGCGCCGGGAAAACGCTATCGCGTGTGTGGTGGCGATTTCGGGGCGGTTGTTGGAGCCGGAGGCTTTGGCGGGTGCTGCACGCGTCAAGCCACCTGTGTTGTTGATCCATGGCGACCAAGATCAGGTGGTGCCGTTTGCAAGCATGAAGGCTGCGGGCGATGGTTTGGTGGCGAACGGGTTCGAGACATATTCCCATGTGATGCGGGGCACCGGGCACGGGATTGCCAATGATGGGCTGGAGGCTGCTTTGGGGTTTTTGATAAAATACCTTCCGCGCGGGGAAGATTGAATTTGTTAAGTGGTTAAAGAAAAACACCGCTCGGTGTGGTCGCGGGGTTTTAAAAATTACGATAACGCTGTGTAATGTTTTGCATGATGCCGCAAACAGCACAAGTCAGTATTCATTTGTAAATTAACCGCGCCCGCCCTTAGCCAGATACGCAGCACAGCCTGTCAGGGCTGCAAAATCATCCTCGACTACGGTCACCGAGAAGTCTTTCATCAGCAAATCGACCCGGCGTTCTTCGCGAAATGCCGCTTCCAAGCCGTAAGTTGCGAAATGCGGAGTCATCGCGCGGGACATGCCGCCGATCAGATAAATGCCGTCATAGGGCAGGTGGATCAGCGCCAGATCGCCCAAGGTGCGCGCCAGAATGCGCACGTAAAGGTCGGCGGCGTGGGCCGCGATGGCATCGCCCGCATCAAGGGCGGCCAGCACCTGCGCAGATGTCAGTTCCGCAGGTTTGCCTGCTGCATGGGCCGCAAAGGCATAGAGATTTACAAGACCGCGCCCGGCCAGCACCTCTTCCACGCCTGCGTGGGGAATGTCGCCTGAGGCGGCAAGGCGCGCCTCGATGAACTGGGCAAGGGCCAGATCTTCGCCGTTGCGCACCGGCATGTTGACATGGCCACATTCTGATGGCGGCACCATACGGCCCCAAGGGGTGTTGTGCACGGGGGCGGCATTGACCCCGGTACCAAGCCCTACCACCAGCATGGATGCACCCGGCACAGTTGGGCCATCAATCACGCGGCGAAGGTTCTGCTGTGCTATATGGCCAAGAGCTTGGCCTTGGGCTTGCAGATCGTTCAGGATCGCCACGTGGCTGGCCCCGGTGGCGCGCGTGACGCGGGCGTTGTCGATGATCCAGGGTTGGCCATGTTCGTCAAACAGATTGGTCATGGTGACAGCGCCGTCCTGCACCGGGCCAGCCCCCGCCACGCAAGCGCCGTCAAGCGCCGTAATTTTTTCTTGGATCATATAGCTGGCAAGAACTGCGTCGATGCCGGTAAAATCTTCGTTGCGAAATTTGGCGACGGAGTCTTGGCGCACCACCGCGTCATCGGCAAGCGCTACCCGCGTGTTGGTGCCACCAATATCGGCAACAAGGGCTAGGATCGGGGGCATCGCATACTCCGGGTTTTTAACGCGCGAGGGCGCGGGTTAGCGCGTGATACGACGCTTTTGGTGTGCGCTTTAACGTCTGAAAATCAACATGCACAAGGCCAAAGCGTTTCTCATAGCCTTCGGCCCATTCGTAATTGTCCAAAAGCGACCAATAGAAAAAGCCTTTGACGTTGGCCCCGTCGGCGATAGCGCGTTTGGTGGCGTCTAAGTGCGCGAAAAGGTAGTCTTCTCGCATGACGTCAATGACGGACCCGTTCAGGATTTCGTCGGCATTTGCCATGCCGTTTTCGGTGACATACATCGGCATATCGCCCACATAATCGCGCGCCATGCGGGTGAGAAAGCCGTGCAGGCCTTCGGGGTAGATTTCCCAATCCATCTGGGTTTTGGGCAAGGGGCCGGGCACATCGCGCAAGCTGGGCCACGGCGTGCCAGAGGCATCGGCGAGAAGGTGGCGGGTGTAGTAATTGACGCCGAGCCAATCGAGCCGCTGGCCGATCATTGGCATATCCGCTTGCCAGTTGGCGGGCATATGGGGGGCAAGGCCTTCCATCACCTCGACGGGGTAGCTGCCTTTTGTGATGCCTTCAATAAACCAGCGGTTGAAGATGCCGTCCCATGTGGCTGCAGCCCGGATATCGGCGGGGGTATCGGTAGCGGGGGCGGCGTGATCGAAGTTCAGCACGATGCCGAGGTTGGGTTGGCCAAAACTGCGCATTCGATCGACGGCTGCGCCGTGGGCCAGAAGGATGTGATGCATGGCGCGGGCGGTGGCGCGGATATCGCGCTGTCCCGGGGCATGTGCGCCGATGAAATGCGACAGCCATGCCACGCACCACGGCTCGTTTATCGTGGCGGTGGTGGCGACGCGGTCACCTATTTTGCGGCTGATCACCTCAGCGAAGTCGGCGAAATGGTGGCAGGTGTCGCGATTGGTCCAGCCGCCAAGATCGGCAAGGGCAGAAGGCATTTCCCAGTGGTAAAGGGTTTGGAACGGCTTTAACCCGCGTTCCAACATGCCATCAACCAGCTTGTCATAGAAATCAATGCCCTCCGGATTAACCGTTCGACCATCGGGCATAACGCGCGCCCAGGATGTGGAAAATCGGTAGGCATCGAAATTACCAGCTTTCAGCAGATCAAGATCGGCAGGCCAGCGGTGGTAGTGATCGCAGGCAAGTCGGCCATCTTCGGCGCGCATGACGTTGCCGGGGGTGGCGGCGAAGGTATCCCAGTGCGTGGGGCCAGCACCACCAAAGCCGTGCCCTTCGATCTGGTAGGCGGCAGTTGCGGCCCCGAACAGGAAATCGTCGGGAAAGTCATTGCGGGTGAGCTTCATCATCAAATCCGGTTAGGGGCGGGACCAGTGGATTGGCCGATGATCAGTTCCGCCTCCAGCAAGCGGGTTTGTGGGGGTTTGCTGGGGTTGGCGATCAGGTCCAGCACCATTTCGGCGGTTTGGCGGCCTGCCTCGCGCACGGAGGATCTGGTGGCGGTGTAAATCGGCACATCGTCGCCGTTGCGCAAGTAGCTAAGCTCATCGTCATGGATGATGATCGACATGTCGCGACCCAGTTTCAGGCCCAGTTCATCAAGCGCGCGGCGCACGCCGAGGGCGGAAATCATCGATGACACCAGAAACGCGGTAGGTTTATCGCGCTGATTTAGCATCTGAAGGGCGGCGCGGTAGCCACGGCCTTCGGTCATCTCGTCCGAAAACATCAGGGCAGGATCGGGCTGGATGCCACGGGCGGACAGGGCATCGACATAGCCGCTACGCCGCCGGATGGCGAAATCCATGTATTCAAGGCCGTTGATCAGCCCGATGCGGCGGTGGCCCAGATCCAGCAGAAATTCGGTAGCGCGCAGGAACGCCCGGCGGTTGTTCACATCCAGCCACGAATAGGGCGCTTTGGTGCCAGTGGCGCGTCCGTGCACCACGAAGGGCAAGCCGATATCGTTCAGAAGTTCGATACGCGGATCATCTAGGCGCGGGGCATGCACGATGATGCCATCGACCGTGCCGCGTGATTGCAGATCGCGGTAGGCCTGGGTTTCCTGATCATCGGGGACCACTGACAGCACCATGTCATAGCCATTGCGCGAATACGTTTCACCCGCGCCGGCGATGAAATCGGCAAACACCGGGTTGACGATTTCATGCTTGGTGGCAATCGGGATGACGTGGCCCACGGTCATGGCGCGGCCTGTGGCCAGACGGATGGCGCGGGTGTTTGGCAAATAGCGATGGCGTTTGGCCGCAGCCATGACGCGTTCGCGGGTCGCCTCGTTCACCTCCGGATAGCCATTCAGCGCCCGACTGACCGTCGTTGGCGATAAGCCAAGATTGGTGGCCAGTTCTTTCAGGTTCATTGCGCCCCAAGCTTCCAAAACGGTTTCAATCGAACGCGACACTATATAGCATAGCACCGCAGGTCAAACGACATTGACAAGTTGCGTGATCGTTTTCAGGGGAAAGGAAGGGTGAAATTTGGGCAATTTGTGACTGCAGCGCTGCTTTAGATTGACTTGAAGAAGGTGATCAGCAAATGTTCGCCATCCAAAGCGGTTTGGAATTGATTCTGAATAGGCTTGGGACGCAAACCGCCGCAGGGCGGGATAATCGGGAGGATTATGAATGAATTTCAAACTTTTGGCAGGCAGCACAGCGCTTGCAATGGTTGCGGGCGGCGCGTTCGCGCAAGACCTGAAGTTCCCAGTTGGCGAAGGTGCCTTCAACTGGGACAGCTACAAGAAATTTGACGAGGCGGTCAATCTCGACGGCCAGTCAATCAATATGTTTGGCCCTTGGCGCGGCGAAGATCAGGTTCTGGTTGAAACCATGCTGGCGTATTTCACGGCTGCGTCCGGCGTGAAGGTAAACTATTCGTCGTCGGAAAACTACGAACAACAGATTGTGATTGATACGCAAGCAGGCAGCCCACCTGACGTGGCGTTCCTGCCGCAGCCGGGTATCATCGGTGATCTGGCGTCCAAAGGCCTGTTGATGCCACTGGGTGCTGAGACGGAAACTTGGCTGGGTGAAAACTACGCCGCTGGCGCAAGCTGGGTCAGCCTTGGCACCTATAAGGGTGCGGACGGTGCGGCGGCGCTGTATGCGTTCCCTTACAAGATCGACGTAAAATCGCTGGTCTGGTATTCGCCCGACAACTTCGCGGATGCGGGCTACAAAGTACCAGAGTCGATGGAAGATCTGAAGGCGCTGACCGAAAAGATCGTTGCCGACGGCGGCACACCATGGTGCATTGGTCTGGGTTCAGGTGGTGCTACTGGCTGGCCCGCGACGGACTGGGTTGAAGACATGATGCTGCGCACGCAGTCGCCCGAGACTTATGACAAATGGTACAAGCACGAAATCGCCTTCAATTCCCCCGAAGTGGTGGCCGC
Organism: Pseudorhodobacter sp.; assembly: GCA_014378345.1. Classification (GTDB taxonomy): domain Bacteria; phylum Pseudomonadota; class Alphaproteobacteria; order Rhodobacterales; family Rhodobacteraceae; genus JACMNW01. The sequence goes on from JACMNW010000350.1 coordinate 5,203, forward strand.
AATTGACGAGTTTGGTTACTTTGCCAAGAATGACAAGAACGTGGCGGGCGGCGCTGGTGCCGTTGCATCGACTGACTTCCGCGACAGCCCCAAAGGTCTGTTCTCGTCGCCGCCGCAGTGCTACATGCATCATCAGGCGTCGTTCATTCCGTCTTTCTTTCCTGAAGGCACGAAACTGGGCACCGACGCGGACTTTTTCTATATGCCCGCCTACGCTGGCAAAGACCTTGGCAAGCCGGTTTTGGGTGCAGGCACGCTTGCATTCATCACCAAAGATGGCGAAGGCGCACGTGCCTTCATCGAATGGCTAAAAACTCCGATCGCGCATGAAATCTGGATGGCGGGTTCTGGTTTCCTGACGCCACTGAAATCGGCGAACGTCGAACTTTACGGGTCAGAAGCGGCGAAAAAGCAGGGTGAAATTCTGCTGAATGCCACCACCTTCCGGTTCGACGGGTCGGACCTTATGAACCCAGCTGTGGGCGCTGGCACCTTCTGGACCGGCATGGTGGACTATGTTGGTGGCAAATCGGCGCAAGAAGTTGCCGACGCTATTGAGGCTGGCTGGCCTAAGTAAGCCATAGCAGATCTGTCAGGCGCGGATATTTTGTGCGCCTGACAGTATCTTTACGGTTCTGGTCTTGGGAGGGGCAAATGAATCCAGCACTTCAAGCTTTGCTGACGATTTTTATCGGTGTGGGCGGGTGTATCGGGTATTTCTATCTGTCTAACCTGTTCCTTGACAAAGTGCTTTTCCCGCTGACCGGACCAAATATCGGGCGCAACATTACACGCGGCAACATGGTTCGCCCCTGGTTGTTTTTGTTTCCTGCGCTGGTTTTGCTTGGCCTTTATCTGGCCTATCCGGTGTTTGCGACTTTGTGGCTTTCTTTTACTCAGGATGCGCCCGGCAACACCCGCGAATTTGTCGGCTTTGCGAATTACGCCCAGATGGTTACCGAAGATAAATTCTGGGAATCGGTAAAGAACAACATGATATGGCTGCTGGTTGTGCCCGCCATGTCAACGGCTTTTGGCGTGTTGGCCGCACAACTGACCGACCGCATCTGGTGGGGAAATATCGCGAAATCGCTGATTTTCATGCCGATGGCGATTTCCTTTGTCGGTGCGTCGGTGATCTGGAA
>JACMNW010000351.1 GCA_014378345.1 Pseudorhodobacter sp.
AACGGCCACCTGCTTGGCCCCGAGGCATTTGTGATTACCGGACTTGCGCAAGCGGGGGCAGGCTACCGGGTGATAGGCGCGTTTGAAGTGGCGGGCAGTGGCCGCAAGATCATGGTTGATCTGGGGTTTGTGGCCGAGGCTGACCGCGCAGTTGAACTGCCATCGAAACCAATGAAAGTGACTGGAAACCTGAACTGGCCTGCGGAAAAAGACAGTTACACGCCAGAGCCGGAATTGCTGCGAAAACTGTGGTTTGCCCGCGAGGTGGAACGTATGGCAAATGTGTTGGGGACTGAGCAGGTTATGGTCGTGGCGAATGCAATTGATCCGGCGATCCCCGCCATAAGCCCGCTGCCGGTGGATATATCCAGCGTGCCGAATGATCATTTAAACTATGCGATTACCTGGTTTTCGCTGGCCTTGGTGTGGTTGGGGATGACAGTTCTTCTTCTGTGGCGTATCAGGCGACGGACAGCTTAGACTGAGGATATGATGCGCTATATCTCGACCCGCGGCACGGCCCCGATCCTTTCGTTCGGCGAGGCGATGATGACGGGCCTTGCCCGTGATGGTGGGCTTTATGTGCCGGAAGTTGTGCCCACTCTCACCGAAGCCGAGATTGCTGCGATGGCGGGGCAAAGCTACGAGGATATCGCCTTTGCGGTGATGCGGCCTTATCTGGGCGATACCTTTGGTGATGATGAATTCCGGCGCCTGATCGTCAAGGCCTATGCGGGCTTTGGCCATGCTGCCCGTGCGCCTTTGGTGCAGTTGGGTGCGAACCATTTTCTGCTGGAACTGTTTCACGGCCCCACATTGGCCTTCAAAGATTTTGCCATGCAGTTGATTGGCCAGATGATGCAGGCGGCCTTGGCCAAGACAGGCCAACGGATCACCATTGTGGGGGCCACGTCTGGCGATACCGGATCAGCCGCGATGGAGGCGTTTCGCGGGCTTAGCAACGTTGACCTTTTTATCCTTTATCCGCATGGCCGGGTGTCTGAGGTGCAGCGCCGCCAGATGACAACGCCGTCAGAGGCGAATGTTCACGCCTTGGCGATGGACGGTGATTTTGATGATGCCCAAGCCCGCGTGAAGGATATGTTCAACGATTTCGCATTCCGGGATGGCGTGCGGTTGGCGGGGGTGAATTCGATAAACTGGGCGCGGGTTCTGGCACAGGTGGTGTATTATTTCAGCGCTGCCGTGTCTTTGGGCGCGCCGCATCGCAGCGTTTCGTTCACTGTGCCAACCGGCAATTTTGGCGACATTTTCGCAGGCTACATCGCGCGCAAGATGGGCCTGCCGATTGAGCGGCTGGTGATTGCCACCAATCATAATGATATTTTGCACCGCGCTCTGACCACGGGGAACTATCTAAAAGACGGCGTGCGCGCGTCGATCAGCCCGTCGATGGATATTCAGGTTTCGTCGAATTTTGAGCGGGCGTTGTTTGATGCCTACGGCAGAGATGGCCAAGCTGTGACGGCGCTGTTGGGCGAACTGGGGGCGGGGGGCTTTCACATCAGCCAAGGCGCGCTGGAATATTTGCGCAGCACCTTCGCGTCGGGCCGCTGTTCGGAGGATGAAACGAGCGCCACGATCAAGACGTTTTACGCGACGACGGGCGAGGTTCTGTGCCCGCATTCCGCCGTCGGCGTGCATGTCGCAGGGGCGCATCAAAGTGCGACCCCAATGATCACGCTGGCCACGGCGCATCCGGCCAAATTCCCCGATGCGGTAGAGGCAGCGATGGGGATACGTCCGCCCTTGCCCACACGCATGGCTGATCTTTATACTCGACCCGAACGCCTGACGCGCGTACCCAATGATCTGGGGGCTTTGCAAAGCCTTATCCGCGAAAGGATTGCCCATTGACGCTTCGTCTTGATACGCTGCCAAACGGGTTTCGCATTGTCACCGAACATATGCCGGGGCTGCAATCAGCGTCGGTCGGCATTTGGGTGACAGCGGGTGGACGACATGAGCGGGCTGAACAAAACGGCATTGCGCATTTTTTGGAACATATGGCGTTCAAGGGCACGAAGAAGCGATCTGCTTTGCAGATTGCTGAGGAAATTGAAGATGTTGGCGGCTATATCAACGCCTATACATCCAAGGAAATGACCGCCTATTATGCGCGGGTTTTGTCCGCAGATGTAGCGCTGGCGTTGGATGTCATCTCTGACATCGTGCTGAACCCGGTGTTTGACGAGCGCGAGATCGAGGTTGAACGCAATGTGATCTTGCAGGAAATCGGCCAGTCGCTGGACACGCCCGACGATATTATTTTCGATTGGCTGCAAGAGGCAAGCTATCCGGACCAGCCGTTCGGGCGCACCATTTTGGGGCCAGAGGGGCGGGTGGCAGGTTTCAAGCGCGAAGATCTGACGCGGTTTGTGGCCGAACATTATGGCCCCGATCAGATGATTTTAGCAGCGGCTGGCGGCGTGGACCATGACGCGATTGTAGCCCAAGCGACTGAGATTTTCGGCGGGCTGAAACCTGTCGGCGCGCCGACGGTGCAGGTCGCGACCTTTGGCGGGTTGGAGCGGCGTGAGGTCAAGGATCTGGAGCAGGTGCATTTTGCGCTGGCCTTTGAATCGCCCAATTACCGCGCGCCGGATGTGTATGCAGCGCAGATCTATGCCACGGCACTGGGCGGCGGCATGTCGAGCCGGCTGTTCCAGAAAATTCGCGAAGAACGCGGGCTGTGCTATTCGATTTTCGCGCAAAGCGGGGCCTATGAAGATACCGGTCAGATTACCATTTATGCAGGGACATCTGAGGATGAAATATCCGATCTGATGCAGCTGACGGTGGACGAGCTGAAACGTGCCGCCGACGACATGTCAGATGCCGAGGTTGCCCGTGCGCGGGCGCAACTGAAAGCCGGGTTGCTGATGGGGCTGGAAAGCCCGTCGGCCCGCGCTGAACGTCTGGCGCGATTGCTGGCGATCTGGGGCCGGGTGCCGGATGTGGATGAAGCCGTACAACGCATTGATGCGGTCGGCACATCTGACGTGCGCAAATATGCGGCGGAAATGGCAGGATCACGCGCCGCCCTGGCATTGTATGGCCCGGTCGGCAAGGCGCCGGGGCTGGAGGCTGTGCGCAAAAGCCTGCTCGCCTGATGCTTGGGTTGCGCCGAAAAGTTCGGGTTGAAGCGGACCGGGTAACTCTGCGCTTGCCGCAGCATAACGATTGGCGTGCCTGGACCACATTGCGTGACGCGAGCGCTGATTTTTTGCGCCCCTGGGAACCGGTTTGGGCGCAAGATCATTTGTCGCGCCGGGCCTTCACCAACCGGGTGTATTGGGCGGCGCGGGCGGAATCTCAAGGCACGGCACTGCCTCTGTTGATGTTTCGGCGAGAGGATGGCGCGCTTTTGGGGGCGATTACCTTGGATAATATTCGCCGTGGCCCTGCACAGGCAGGCACAATCGGCTATTGGGTGGGGGCGGCCTATGCGCGGCAAGGCTATATGCGCGAGGCGATTGAGGCGGTGGTACACCATGCATTCCAGCAGCTGGACCTGAGCCGGGTTGAGGCCGCCTGTTTGCCCGGTAACGCCGCATCGCGGGGTGTATTGGAGAAAACCGGTTTCAAATACGAAGGCGTCGCGCAAAGCTATCTGCAGATTAACGGCCGCTGGCGCAACCATGTGCTGTATGCAAACCTGCGGTCTGACAGGCGCGGCAAGACGGAAACCGGGTAAGGGGCGGATATGCTAAATCCTGCAGATGCCAATTTTGCCGCCGTTTTAACCGGGCTTTTGCCGGATGATTGCATTGGTGTGCCAGAACCGCGCCATCTGGAAGACCCGCGCGGGCGCTGGATGGGCGAGGCTGCGGTTTTGGCGCGGCCAAGGTCGGTTGACGAGGTTGCAATGATCGTGCGTACCTGTGCGAAGGCACTGGTGGGGATTGTGCCTTGGGGTGGGGGAACGGGGCTGGTCGGTGGGCAGGTGATGCCGAACGGAGTGGCCCCTTTGATCCTGTCGCTGGAACGGATGGCGGCCATTCGGACGGTTTATCCGTCTGAAAATGTGATGATCGCCGAAGCCGGGGCGATTTTGGCCGATGTGCAGGCGGCGGCTACCGCAGTGGATAGGTTGTTCCCGTTGTCATTGGCATCGGAAGGGTCTGCACGGATTGGCGGCAATCTGGCCACCAATGCGGGCGGGGTGAACGTGCTGCGCTATGGCAATGCCCGCGATTTATGTTTGGGATTAGAGGCGGTTATGCCTGATGGGGCAATCTGGCATGGGCTGAAACGCCTGCGCAAGGACAACACCGGCTATGATCTGCGCAATCTGATGATCGGGTCGGAAGGCACTTTGGGCGTAATTACGGCAGCCAGTTTGCGGTTGTTTCCGGTGCCTGCTGAACAGGGGGCGGCATTTTTCGTGGTGCCCGGTCCTGCCGCCGCGTTAGAGCTGCTGGCATTGGCGCAAGCCCTGCTTGGGGGCGGAATTTCTGCCTTTGAATTGATCAACATTCAGGGATTGGAATTTCTGCGCGAAACCATGCCCGAGGTGCGGCAGCCCTTTGCCGCAAAGCCCGAATGGATGGTGCTGATTGACCTTGGCCTTGGGCAGGGCCATTCCGTGCCAGAGGCATTGGCGGGGCTGTTTGAAACGGGTTTGTCGCGTGGATTGGTCAGCGATGGAGTGATCGCGGGGTCTGCGGCGGAACGGGATCAATTCTGGACCTTGCGCGAATCCATTCCGCTGGCCAACCGGAAAATTGGTGCGATATCGTCGCATGACATTTCTCTGCCGCTGGGTGAGATTGCAGGGTTCATTCCGCGCGCCGGGGCTGCTTTGGCCAAGCTGGGCATCTGGCGGATCAACTGTTTTGGCCATCTGGGCGATGGTAATCTGCATTATAACGTTTTCCCGATACAGGGAAAAACCCGCGGCGATTATGCGGGCCAGCGCGAGGCTATCAAAACCTGTGTGCATGATTTGGTTAATGACGTAGGAGGTTCGGTCAGTGCGGAACACGGCATCGGGCGGTTGAAAGTAGGCGATCTGGAACGCTATGGTGACCCGGCGAAACTGGCCGCGATGCGGGCAATCAAAACGGCACTGGATCCGATAGGGATTATGAACCCCGGCGCGGTGTTGCGATTGCCATGAGTTTGCCCCACCGGGGTGAACCGGCGGGGCTGGGGGTCGAAGTGGGTCACGTGGTGCAAGCAGCGCCCTTTCAGGTTTGGGTGAAACCCGATGCAATCATCTATAAATTGATTCTCTTAACAAACCATTTAGCTTGGTCACAGTCCGTCAAAGGCACAAAGGGCGTGCACATCCATGCCCATCGCCTCAAGCCGTTTGCGGCCGCCAAGCTCTGGTAAATCAACAACAAAAGCGCAACCGATGACTTGTCCGCCAAGCCTTTCGATCAGGCGAATGCCTGCCTCGGCGGTACCGCCAGTGGCCAGCAAATCATCGACAAGCAGCACCTTTTCGCCAGGCTGTAGCGCATCATCATGCACTTCGATCACCGCTTCACCGTATTCCAGCGTGTAGGATTGCGCGGTGGTGCGGCCCGGCAGTTTTCCCTTTTTGCGGATCGGCACAAAGCCCTTTGACAGCTGATGCGCAACGGCGCCACCAAGGATAAAACCCCGTGCTTCCAGCCCCGCGACCTTGTCTATCGCCAAGCCCGCATAGGGGGAAAGTAGCTGGTCAATGGCCATTCGGAAACCACGCGCATCGGCGAACAGGGTGGTTACATCACGAAATAATATCCCTTCATGCGGGAAATCGACAATGGTGCGGATGTAGTCTTTGACAGTTTTTTGCATGTTGTTCAGGGCCTTATGGCAATTTCGGATAATGGCGGCGCAGGGCCATGACATCTTGTGCGCCAAGCGCCGTCAACTGGTTGCTGCTTTCAGAAAAGATCGACCGCCTTTGGTAATAGTGCCCACCGATATCGGTCAGCAGGCCCATGGACTGGGTAACTTCTTCCAGCACGATTGATGTCACATCGGCGGGGTCAATGTCTTTGCCAATCACGATTGCGCCTTTGATCAGGGTAAAATCATCACGCCACCAAAGCTGCACCTTGGCGACTTCAATGATTTCGCCGTCCAGAGGATTCAGCCCGGTATTGCGGATTGCATCGCCTTCAACAATGTTAAGAAGATGAATACCAATATCAGGTTTTATTTCTTTATCCCATAGGGTTACATGTAGTTTTGCATCTACCGCATTAAGTTTTGCAATGGTGGAAGCGAGGGCTACAGCGGCCAGTTGGGCCACGTTTGCCGGGTAGCCATCTTCAACTTGCACTATGCCGATGGAGACATCTTGCGCATTGGTCGGGGACCAGCGGACAAGCTCTTTTTGGCAGTCCCCACCAAGGGGGGCAGCGCAGGATACGAGGCGGTAAAAATCGGTGTCAGACAGAGGGGCGTTGGCGGTGATGAATTCTTGGGCAGCTGCGCCATTTGCCGTGAGTAAAAGGGCAAGAACGAGCTTCATAGCACCCTGCCAGCAACAGCATCCAAGCGCGCAAGAAGGGCAGGATCGCGCTTATCCGGGGCAGTCATCAGGGCATTGTCCAGCGCGCGGTCACAGCCATGGGGGCAGGGCGCCCGGCTGGTATTTAATAGGCCGGAAAGGTGTGAAATCAGCGACTTGGCACTTGAAGAATTTGCTGTAAGCGTTTGAAGTACTTGGGATACATCAACAGCACCGTGGCCTTCATGCCAGCAATCAAAATCGGTGACCATGGCCACGGATGCGTAGCAAAGTTCGGCTTCGCGGGCAAGTTTCGCCTCGGGCATGCCGGTCATGCCGATGACATCGCAACCCCAGGATCGGTACAGACGAGATTCGGCCAGGGTAGAGAATTGCGGGCCTTCCATCGCCAGGTAAGTGCCACCTTGGTGGACCTTTACACCCGCCAGTTCGGCGGCCTTTGCGCATGCTGCTGACAGGCGCGGGCAGGTTGGGTGCGCCAATGACACATGGGCGACACAACCGGGGCCGAAGAAGGATTTTTCCCGCGCGAATGTTCGGTCAATATATTGATTTACAATGACAAAATCACCGGGCGCGTAGTCTGCACGCAAAGATCCTACGGCGGAAACGGCCACCACATCGGTGACGCCCAAGCGTTTCAGGACGTCAATATTGGCGCGGTAAGGCACAGTGCTTGGGGTGTGGATATGCCCCCTGCCGTGGCGGGGCAGGAAGGCAATCGGCAGGCCGCGCAAGCGGCCTACAAGAATGTCATCCGAGGGGGCACCGAAGGGGGAGTTGACTGTTACCCAGTTGGCATCTTCCAACCCGTCAATCTGGTAGACGCCAGAGCCGCCAATGACGCCGATCATGGTTTGCATGCGTAGACCTCGGTTGTGTTCGGGGGAGTTTAGGGGGTGGGGAAGGCGGCGAACAGAGGGATTTTATACGTGCTTTATCCGTGCTTTTTGTGTGCATATAGCAAAGTTTAGACAAGCCCCGACCTATGGCCTATCCATCGGCAGTACCTCGCGCACAATGGTGTAATCGAGGTACCCCAGCCGTGCCACTGGGCGGAATTTGGTAACATCCAGTCGTCCACCCACCAAGCATTCGTCGGCGATGTGAATGCCGGTAACTGCGCCGATGATCAGGTGGTTATCTTGCCCGTCGAGTGTGATGATTTGCGTCATCTTGCATTCCAGCACAGCGGGGGAGGCCGCGACGAACGGGCAGTTGACGGTCTGGCATTCGGCTTTTGTTAATCCCGCCCGGGTGAACTCGTCTGTGCCCAATGGAAGGTTGGCGGCGGTTTGGTTCATCGCCTGCATCAACGCCTCGGACACGATGTTGACGGCGAAGACGCCCGTGGCGCGGATATTGGTCAGGCTGTCCTTGGTGCCATTGGAAGCGAACACCACTTGCGGCGGGTCGGACGCAACGGCGTTGAAGAACGAATAGGGGGCGAGGTTATCGCCGTGTTGTCCGCGCGTGGAAATCCAGCCGATGGGGCGGGGGGTGACGATGGCGTAGAAGGGGTTGTGCGGCAGGCCGTGGCCTTCGGCTGGTTTGTAGAACATCGGCACCCTCACATCTGCGTTTGAACCTGACCTAACCCCGTGTTACGCGCGATTCCAGAAGATTCTTTGATCCGTAGGAAGCGCCGTTGTACCATCTGGAAGAAGAAGCCGAAGGCGATTGGTGGGAGGTGGAGGCGCTTTATGACCTGTGCTTTGCGCCGGGTCGAACGGCGCTTTCCAGTTACCGATTGCGCGATGGGGTGGCCACGGTGGCGGCCCTGTGCGGTGTGTTGCGTGATGAGGGTGGAACTTTGGCGGCGGCCATTCGGTATTGGCCTGCCGAAGTGGGCGAGTATGATATTTTGCTGCTGGGCCCGATAGCCGTGCATCCGACGCGGCAAGGCGAAGGATTAGGTGCCTTGTTGATCAATGAAAGCCTCGCCGAGGCGCGCAGGTTGGGCTGGGAACGGGTGTTGCTGGTGGGTGACGCGCCCTATTATGCGCGGTTTGGCTTTGCGCGGCTGGATCATGTGGAAATGCCGCCGCCGACAAACCCGGACCGGGTGTTGGGGTTGGCGTTGAAAAAGGGCGCGTGGGACGGCGTTTCGGGCGCGGTCACAAAATCATCGAGTTGATGGGATTGTGCGGCGGGCGTTGTGTGCTTAAATCTGGGGCATGAAAAACACCCTTCCCGCGGCTGTATCTGATGTTGATCTGGATGTATCGGGCCTTGCTGTCCGATACCGCCGTGCCAATGGGCCTGTGATGGCCTTGATGAACCGCATCGGCGGGTCGCTTGAGGCGCAACTGAATTTGCTGCCAAAAGGGTTTCGCGACCAGATCGAGGTGGTAACAGCGCAGGCCCTAAGCCGGGCGATGGATTTGGCCGCTTATGGCGATAAGGCTCCCGATTTTGGACTGCGCGGGCCGATGGCTGCGGCAATGGTATCGGGTGCTGCCGGCGGTTTGGGCGGCATTGCCACATCGCTTGCTGAATTGCCGGTGACGATCACGATTATTTTGCATGCCATACGCCGCGCTGCGGTTGCAAACGGATTTGATCCTGATGCGCCGGGGATCCGTGCCGAATGCCTCGCGGTGTTTGGCGCAGGCAGCCCGCTGGTGGGCGACGACGGGATCAACACCTCATTTCTTGGTGCGCGCCTTGCGGTTACTGGCCCTGCATTGCAGTCGTTGATCGCCAAGATTGCCCCGCGTTTGGCGGCTGTTTTGGGACCGAAACTGGTTGCCCAATCGGTGCCGCTGCTGGGAGCGTTGGCGGGGGCGGGCCTGAATGCAGCCTATATCAGCTACTACCGCGAAGTCGCCGAAATCCGGTTTGGGCTGTTGCGGCTGTCTGAACGGCACGGGGTCGATGCGGTGCTGGTGGCGTTTCAACAAGCCACGCTGCCTACGGCAATTATAAAGGCCTGAGCGGCTTCTTTTTCGCATAAATACTCATCTTGCGATGCGTCAAGTCGCGCCGTCATTCGCCCTGCTGCGACAGCCAATCCATGATGGCAGGGCGCACGGATTCGGCACCAGTGGCACGGGCGGCCAACATCACATCGCGTACTTCGTTCAGGTTGACCCGGCGCAGCAGAGCTTTGACCGGTCCAACGGATGCCGGGCGCATCGACAGTGTGCCGATACCGAGGGCGGCAAAGCACATTGCCTCTATCGGGCGGCCGGCATCTTCGCCGCAGAACGACAACGGCGTGTTCGATGCGGCACAGCGCGCTGCAATATGATCCAGAAAGTTCAGAAAGCTGACATTCAGCGTGTCATACCGGCGGCGCACACGTTCATTTTCGCGGTCGGGGGCGAAGAAAAACTGCTTCAGGTCATTGCCGCCGATCGACACGAAATCGGTAAGATCGAAGAACGATTGCGGCGCATAGGCGAGGCTGGGGGTTTCCAGCATGGTGCCGATTTCAATGGTTTCGGGCACGGGGTGGCCCAAGCTGCGTTCGCGGTGAATTTCGCGCAGCACGTGGCCACGTGCTTGCATAAATTCGCCTGCTTCGGAAATCAGCGGAAACATCACGGTCAGCGCACGGCCATTGGCGGCGCGGATCAGGGCTTGCAGCTGCATCCGCATGACGCCCGGTTTATCAAGCCCCACGCGCACCGCGCGCCAGCCCATCGCCGGGTTCGGCTCGTCATTTGGTTTCATGTAGGGCAGCACTTTGTCGGACCCGATATCCAGCGTGCGAAAGGCCACGCGGCGGCCATTGGCGGCATCCAGCACGCGGGCATACAGCTTTGCCAGCTCGTCGCGTTTGGGCATTTGGTTGCGCACCAGAAATTGCAGTTCGGTGCGAAACAGGCCGACGCCTTCGGCCCCTGATCCTTCCAGACTTGGCAGATCGGCCATCAGGCCTGCGTTCATGTAAAGCTGGGTGACGGTGCCGCACAGGGATTGCGCGGGCAGACCTTTGAGCGAGGCATAGCGTTCCTGCGCCTTGGCTTGCATGGCGATTTTATCGCGAAAGGCGCGGGCCACGGTTTCATCGGGCCGCAGGTGCACGATGCCCTGATCCCCGTCCACCATGATATGATCGCCGTTCAGCGCCTCTTGCGTGATGCGGCCGGCGTTGATGACCAAGGGAATGGCCAGCGCGCGGGCGACGATTGCGGCGTGCGATCCAACCGAGCCTTCCTCCAGCACCACGCCGCGCAGTTTGCGGCCATATTCCAAAAGTTCGCCGGGGCCGATGTTGCGGGCGATGAGGACCGGGTTTTCGGGCATTTCGGCACCAGTATCCGTCCCTTGGCCGGTCAGGATGCGCAGCAGGCGGTTGGACAGATCATCCAGATCATGCAGGCGGTCACGCAGATAGGCATCCGGCACCTGTTCAAGGCGCGACCTTGTGGCAGATTGTTCTTTTTCCACTGACGCCTCGGCAGACAGGCCAAGTGCGATATCCGCCTCCATTCGGCGCAGCCAACCGCGCGAATGGGCGAACATGGGGTACGCCTCCAGCACTTGTTTTTGCTCT
>JACMNW010000352.1 GCA_014378345.1 Pseudorhodobacter sp.
CCGCCGCGCATGGTTGGCTGTTGGCCACCGGCCTTGCAAAATGGACGCAAGGTGAAGCAAACTTTTGGGGTCATAACGCAATTATACGCACGCGTGCTTTTGCTGGGGCAGCGGGCCTGCCGCACCTGTCCGGCAACACCCTGATCATGTCGCATGACTTTGTCGAGGCGGCGATGCTGCTGCGCGCAGGCTGGCGCGTGCGGTTCTTGCCATCAATCGCAGGCAGCTATGAACAAACCCCAAATTCCCTGATCGAATATGTGCAGCGTGATCGGCGCTGGTGCCGCGGCAACCTGCAACACTTGCGCATAGTGGCTGCCCACGGCCTGAACCCGCTGTCGCGGTTTCACATGTTGCAAGGGGCTGTCAGCTATCTTCTGGCCCCGGTATGGCTTGTGCTGTTGGCTATCTGGGCCTTCCCCGACATGGCGGCAACCTCACTTGGCACCAATGGTGCGCCGCCTGTGGCCGAAGTTGTTGAGGGTTTTGGCAATGAGGGTGGTGTGCTGCTGGTTTGCGTGCTGATCATGTTGCTTGGGCCAAAACTGCTGTCCGCCGCAACCATTCTGTCCTCCCGCGCCAAACGCAAAGCCTTTGGCGGCACTGTGCCTTTCCTCGGCGCGCTTCTTACCGAAATCGCCGTTTCGTTTGTCTATGCGCCAATTTTGATGGTTCAACAGGTTTTGTCTGTAGCCTTCAGCATCTTGTCAAAACGCGATATCTGGGCCCCGCAAAGCCGCGATGGCGCGCACCACAACTTGCCAACATTGGCAAAGTTTCATTCAATTGAGACGGTCCTTGGCCTGATCATCCTGACAGGAACTGTTACCAGCACCATCACAATCTGGTTGCTGCCTGTCGGGTTAAGTCTGCTGCTGGCGGTGCCTTTGTCGATGCTCAGCGAATGCGCAGTTGCTACGTCCCGTGCCAAAGCGCTGCGGCTTGCAACACCCGAAAGCCTGACGCCGCCCGCAATCGTGCTTCTGGCGATTGAGGCGCGGGCGCATTATGCACATATGCTGGCACATTCGTCGGCCCTTAGTCTGGCTGCCGAATAGGTCATTTAACTACTCATCAAGCCTGACAGTTTTCTGCGCCTGGGCCATACCGAAGATTACCCGTCGGGGAAGATGAGCGGCGTTTAGGGCTTTTCAAACCAATCCAGCGCCATATCCGCCCAGCCCTTCGGGATGGCATGGATACCCGGCCACATCACAAATTCCAACGCCGATCCGGGCGCGCAGTGATCCCACCGTCGATGCCAAAAATCGCCCGCTATCTCAAACCCATCCGCTGGCATTTTGGTGCAACCATTGGCCGCGCGCCAAAGTTCCATAGAATGAAACACATCGCCTTGGGATACCTGCATATGCGTGCCTTCCTCCTTGCCAAAGGCGCGCCCCTCAAGCGGCATGGTGCTGTCTGTCCAGCCATGCGTGTGCAAAAGTCTCACCGGCCCTGCACAACTGGCCGGATAGGGCCGCCAGAAGTTGCCCGCCACAGGGGCGTAAGCCCGCGCCAAACCTGGGTCTTTGCAGGCTGCATAGGCGGTCATCGACCCGCCAATGGAAAAGCCTGCTAATAAAATATGATCGCGCTCTACCCCATACTTCGCTGCTGCATCCTCCAGCACCGCACGCAAAAACACCGTTTCATCGCGCATTTCCGGCCAATCGGGGTTGAATGACCATTCCTTGCCCTCGCTGCCATCGGCCGCCCGGCCTGAAGGCGCGATCACCGCATAGCCACGCGCCAAAATGGCGTTGACCATGCCGGTGTTCTTCATCGTCTCGGCCCCATTGCTGCCATAGCCATGCAAGAACATCACCGCAGGCACATCGCCTGACACCCCTGCAGGACGCACGATGTGGTATTCACCAGTGGTAATCTTGCAAGGGCCGGGCTGATCAAGGCAATCGGCCAGAACTGGTGCCGCCCCTAGCAAAAAGATACCACCCACAAGGCAGGCCGATCGCGAAAGTGCCATTCCATCTCTCCGCTAAAAAAGTATCAGGTCAATCGCCGCATTCACGCGCACTCAAGGCCTGCCTCATATCATTCCGCATGCGGAGCTTTCGTTTTAAACGCAGGCACCGCGTCGCGCGACGCGTGTTTCAGCTCCAACTGCCCCGCCCATTTACCACCCGCGTGCCGCAAATACCCCGGAATGTCCTGTTCCCACGGATGATTGATCGCCTTTGTGATGGTCAGAAACAGTTTGCCGCCGATAATCCGCCAGCCCCGGCACCCTTAGCCATCTGGAGCGGCCAAATTTCGAATTTGCCCACTATATCGCAAGCCGGAATTCCTAGCTAAAAAACGTTGCATGCCGACACCTTAATTTCTCTTGCATTGCGTTTGCTTGCGCCTACTTGCTTGGCCATCAAAGCTGAACAGGCAATATCGTGACTTCCTTCCCCCACCGGCGCGCCCTCATTGTTGCACATGGTCAGCCAACTGACCCGGCTTCGGCTGAAGCAGACCTTGCCCGGCTGGCTAGGGCTATCGCCCGGTACCTGCCCGACTGGCAGGTCACATCGGCGACGCTGGCCGATCCTGCGGCACTTGCAAGCGCCGTGACAGGGGCGCACGGACTTGTGTACCCCATGTTCATGACGGGCGGGTGGTTCACCGCTAGCCATTTGCCAGACCGGTTAGCGGCAGTTGGTGGGGCGGGTTGGCATATCCTTGCACCTTTCGGACTTGATCCACAGGTGCAGGCATTGACACGGGACATCGCGCAAGAAGCCACCCGCGGCCAAGACGCGCCACAAGTTTTGTTGGCGGCACATGGATCTTTTCGCAGCCCTGCACCCGCCGAAGTTGCCTATAGCATGGTTCAAATGCTGCAAAGGGCGGGCATTACCTTTGCCCAAGCGGGCTTTATCGACCAATTCCCCCGCATCGCAGACATCGCCCGGAATTTTGGTCCAAATGCCGTTTGTTTGCCATTCTTTGCGGCAAAGGGGGGCCATGTGATAATTGATTTGCCAGCTGCTTTGGCTGAGGCCGGGTTCAGCGGGCGGTTGCTGGCTCCGGTTGGCCTTGATCACCGAGTTCCTGCCCTTGTCGCGGCCGCATTGAAAACTGCCGAAGCACAAGGTGTTTCAGGTCAGGCTGCCGCCCCTGAAACAGCAGCCGGTGTCAAAATCGGCTGACCTGCCTGCAACCGCAGCGCCTCTGCCTCAAAGGCGGTGCGGGTGGTTTGCCAAAGCTCTGTCAGGCCTGCGGCTATTCGGGCAATTTCCGGGTGATTGCCAGTTATTCGTGCAGCATGAAGCGCCGCAAGCTCTGCTTGCAATCGCCTTGCGCCAAACGTGCTGGCAGTGCCTGCAAGCGCATGTAAGCGCGGCTCTTCGCCGATTGCTGACCAAAGGTGATCGGCATCTGCACCGTCTCCTTCTGCAATTACCCGCGCAATCAGGGCGGCTGTGGCAGGTCCACCAAGCCGAGTTTCCAAATCAGCAATTTGCGCATGGTCTAAAATCAGATCACCTTGCAGTTCTGTGGCCCATCGCGCAGGTTCGGTAAGTGCAGCGGTCAGTGACACCCGCGTTATCGGTTTGGTCATGCAGTCATCAATTCCCGCTGCCCGAAACCGGGCAATATCGGCGGAAAGGGCATGCGCGGTTACCGCAACCACCCGCGCATGTTGGGACGGTCCGGGATGTTGGCGTATCTGGCGGGTCACTTCTACCCCGTCCAAACCGGGCATGCTGATATCTGTCATGATCAAATCAAAGGCCTGCGTCATAGAGGCCAGAATGCCCGCCGCCCCATTTGATGCTTCAACAACAATATTGCCAGTTTCTTCCAGCAAACGGCGCAGCACGAACCGGTTTACCGGATTGTCTTCAATGACAAGAACATTCATTCCGGGTTTAATCGTAGGTGCAGGCACCTTTCTTGGTACAAGCGCCGGCATGTCTACTTCTGGCAGAGGCACCCGAAGCCAAAACAGACTGCCATCGTCAAGCACGCTTTCCACCCCAATTTCGCCACCCATCGCCCGTGCCACGCGGCGTGCAATGCCAAGGCCAAGACCAGTGCCTTCGGCTTGCCGATCATAGCGCGCGTTCAAGGTCACGAAATCTTCAAAAACGTGGTCCAAATCGGCCTCTGGAATGCCAATACCCGTGTCAATCACCCTGATTTCAACCGGTTGACCATAAGCCGCACGCTCTGCCTCAACGGTAATTTGCCCATTGGCCGTAAACTTTACCGCGTTTCCGATCAGGTTCAATAGTATCTGACGCACCCTAGTGGGATCACCGATGACCCACCCCAATGGCGCGTCCGGCCGCGTTACGGCAATATCTAACCCCTTGGTCGCGGCCAGACCGGCTTGGTTGGCCACGCAATCGTCAATCAATTTATCAAGGTCGAACTCAATGCGCACATCTGAGGGCCGATCTGCTTCGGCCTTTGATATATCCAGCACCGAATTGACGTGATGCAGCAATATCTGGCCAGACGTGGCCATCACATTCACCAAGTCTTTCTGAATTGGCTTCAGCCCTGTGGCCCCAAGCAACTCCAGCGATCCAAGCAGGCCATTCAGCGGCGTGCGCATCTCATGGCTCATCACGGCAATAAAATCAGCTTTCGTGCGCTCGCCTGCCTGCGCTTGCTCCAACGCGCCGGTCAAGGCACTTTGCGCTATGCGCCGGTCTGATATGTTGCGCACCAAAGCCACAATCACTCCACCCGACGCGATCTGCATCGCACCAAGTGACAGTTCTACCGGAATGCGCGCGCCATCTGCCCGCAGGCCCAGCAATTCAATGCGCAAAGGCCCGTGTTCTTCACCTTTCGTCCGCGCTGCAGCGGCATCGAGGATTGTCGTAATCTCTTTACTTTGGATAATGGCAAGTTCTGGCGGCAACAGCAGGTCCAGCGCATGAATGCCCAATGCGTTTTGGCGCGCATGGCCAAACATTGCTTCTGCCGCCGGGTTGATATCGACAATCCAGCCTCCGCGGTTCGTCACGATGATCGCGTCAGCGGATGTCGAAAATATGGTTTGCAACCGTGCCGAAGTAAGCGAGTTTTGCCGTACCTGCGCCCGGCTGTGCCGTATCAACCGCAACAAAATCAACGTAAGGCAACTTAGCGTCAGCAACAAGAACGCGGTCAGTCCCGCCAGCGCAAGCAGCGTCCTTACCACCTCTGCCCGCCGGGCATCTGATGATATGGCCGCCTGCGTCCGCGCCTGCAACGTCATCTGCCGCGCGGCCTGCCGCACATCAGGCAGCATTCCGGCCAGAATACCAAGTGAGGCGCGCAGTTCGCTATCGGGGCCATCAATTAACGGGACAGTCCTGTCGAGAAAGGCCTGCATACGTTCTATGTTTTCGGAAAACTTCGGCAACTGCAATTCGTCGACATAGCTTTTGCTTTCCGGAAGCATGCTGACGCGCGAATAGACGACATCAAACCACCGCCGCAGCTCGGCAAGACCGGCACTGTCGCCCTCGCTGATCGCGACTTCAATCGTCAACTGCAACCGCAATGTCTCAACCTCAGTCTGCATCAAGGCCCATTGAGTGTTGTCCGCTGACAACCGTTCCAAAGCCGCCAGTTCGCGCCACACATTTACAGCCAAAAGCACGATTGCCAAAAAGCACATCATCAAAAGGCCCGCCACACCAAGGGTGCGCAGCCAGATGGCCCGTTTGGCAGGCCGGCTTAAATCTTTGGTGGGTGGCATCGCCAGCTCGTTTAATCCTAAGGTGCCTTCACGCTAAAGGACAGCGCGCCAGAGGACCAGAAAAAACCAGCCAGTCAAAACCCGCAACCTGCCAAAAGCGACAGGTTTCTTATTTTCTACAAGCTGCTATACAATGCCGACAAGCGTAATGGGTGCCCTCACGCCCCGCTATTTGCGAGACTGACATTGGACGGATTAAATATACTTCTCGCCGATGATCATGATCTGGTGCGAGAAACGATAGCTGCGTTTTTACTTGCAGAAGGCTTTGCTACAGTGATGACCGCAGCGTCACTTCCGGGTGCGCTTGACCTGCTGCGCCATGCAAAATTTGATCTGGTGCTGCTGGATTATAATATGCCGGGCATGAACGGATTTGATGGTTTGAAACAAGCCCGCGCGTTGGCAAGCGGTTGTCCGGTCGCAATTGTTTCTGGCACCTCATCACGCGACCTTGCTGAGGCCGCTTTGCAAGCGGGCGCGATCGGTTTTGTGCCCAAAACGCTTAGTTCCCACGCTATGGTTGCCGCGATCCGGGTCATGGCTGCAGGTGATGTGTTCAATCCGGTCAGCATTTTGCAATTTGATATTGGCACCACAATCGGCAACACCAGCCTGACAAAGCGCGAAGCAGATGTTTTGCGCGGCATTTGCAAAGGTTTGGCCAACAAGGAAATAGCGCGTGAACTTGACCTGCAAGAAGTGACCGTCAAATTGCATGTCAAAACCCTAAGCCGCAAACTGGGTGCGAAAAACCGCACCCACGCCGCAATGATCGCCCGGGATTTTGGTTATTGCTGATACTCGGTTGCCATCACACCGTGTGCAGATAAAGATCGAAATCAACCTCTGAAACCGTCCGCGCCACCCGCGCATATTCTGCCGCCTTGATCGCGGTAAAGGTGCGGTGCAGGTCTTCCCCCAATGCGGCTTTCAGAAACACTGACCCCCGCGCCGCCTCAATCGCTGACCGCCAGTCCACCGGAATCGCAGGCGCATCCTGCCCGTCGGTGTAGCCATTGCCTGTGGTCTCCGGCCCCGGATCGATGTTGTTCGCCGTGCCGTGCCGGATGCCCGCCAACACAGTTGCCGCCACCAGATACGGGTTCGCATCCACCCCGGCAGGCCGATGCTCAATCCGCGGTGCCGCCATATCCCCCGCCGGAATACGCAAGGCCACCGACCGGTTGTTCACCCCCCAGGTGGGCGACACCGGCGCATAAGATTGCGACGCAAACCGCCGCCAGGAATTGCCATGCGGCGCAAACACCAACATCGCCTCGCCCATCGTCGCCCGCAAACCGCCAAGCGCATGCAAGATCGTGTCAGACCATTGCCCCTCCACCGCCTCGACAAACACATTTTTGCCCGCGGCGTCCATCATCGACACATGAAAATGCATCCCCGACCCGGCGTAAGCCTCCACCGGCTTGGCCATGAAACACGCCGTCACGCCGTGGGCCCGCGCCTGCGCCCGCACAATGCGCTTCAACCGCATCAGATCATCCCCCGCCGCCATCACATCAGCGCGGTAATGCAGCGTCAATTCGTACTGTCCCGGCGCGTATTCCGAAATCATCGTCTCCGCCTTGATCCCCGCCAAGGCCGCCC
>JACMNW010000353.1 GCA_014378345.1 Pseudorhodobacter sp.
AATCAACTCTGCATCTGTCAGCCTTTCTGTGGCTGCCGCCGCCAATGCCTCGGCTGATACGGGTTGAATGCATAAAAACACCACGCAATCTTTTGCCACATGCGCCAGAGGTACAAAACACGCCGCAAGGCTTTGCATCTGCGCACAAAGCCACGGCTGCTGTGCATGCAAAAAATCTTGATGGATCAGGACAGACTGCCCGGGAACCAGCGCCGGATAAAAGCTTCTGGCAATATGGTCGGCCAAAGCTGTGGTTTTGCCTGCATCCACCGCAAGCGTTTCAACAGGATCGCCCGGCCAAGTCTGCGCCAATATTTCACCAGGATGCAGCGTAAATTGCCCGACCCAAGGCCGAAGCAAGCGTGTCGCAAGCGGCAAAATATCGTCGCCATCCGTCATTGCCACCCCACCGGGCGAAAGATGCTGGGCACGCGCTTTGGCATTGGCGGTAAAGCGGTCATAGGCGTGCAGATGATGCGGCTTGCCGCCCGCGCTTAACCCTGACAACAATCTTGCCGCCGAGCCCCCGGCAAACGCGCCCAGATCAATGGTCGCGCCAATTCCTGCTGAATTTTTGCCAAGCCAATGATAAAGCTGGCTTTCCTCAAAAGACAGCATCGAAGGCACCGCCAATGCCCCTGCCAGATCGTCCTTTGTCACGCCTTGCCATGGGTGTTTTGCAAACTGCGCTATTTGCGCTGCTGCATCAAATGACGGCATGTCTGGCCCCGCTGCAAGTTTGCGATGCGCAACCTTATCCTTTCGCTGCAGCGCGCGGCAAGGCTCTAGGCCCATTCGCGGTGAACGGTTCTATTGCCCCTTGATTTCCGTCCCCCCGTGTCCTATTCCGCCCTCAGGCACAGGAGTTTAGCTCAGTTGGTAGAGCATCGGTCTCCAAAACCGAGGGTCGTGGGTTCGAGTCCCCCAACTCCTGCCAGATTATTCATATTTCCATGGTCTATTGGGGTGCGCCTGTACAGCGCGTTCGGCAGCTAAGAATATTTGAAAAGCGCTGCATGTATTCTGCGCGGGCAGGAAATCATTCGCCTATCATAGCAAAGGGCGCGCATTGCTGCGCACCCAATAACCTTTAACCCACTAAGGCCTATTGAATGCACAGTTCCGGATCTGTGCATTCTACAGCGGGCTCTTCGTCAATGGGTTCTTCTGCAGCCGGTTCTTCGTACACAGGCTCTTCTGCAGCCGGTTCTTCGTAGGCCGGGTCTTCAGCCGGGGCTTCTTCGATATAGTCTTCGGCGGGCAGTTCTTCTGATACGGCCTCGTCCGTTGGCGCATCTTCAACCGCGGCTTCGTCTGTATACTCTTCTGCTGGCGGTTCGTCCGTCACAGCCTCATCTGCCGGTGCGCCTTCGACAGCTGCCTCGTCTGTGTATTCCTCGGCAGGCGGCTCTTCCGCTACGGCCTCATCTGTTGGCGCCTCGGTCGCGGCTTCGTCGGTGTAATCCCCCGTAGGCACTTGGTCGGCGGTAGAATCGGCAGCCGCGTCAACAAAGCTGGTGTCACCCGTTTCCGCTGCTTCTTCTTGCAGCGTGCGGTCTTCTGCCACATCGTCGGAATAGTCTTCGTTCAGCGATTGCTCGCTTGCCAATTGTTCATCCGTCAGTACGTCTTCCGAAACGTTAATGTCCGAAATAAATGCATCAGACGTCAGCACATTGGACATGTAACTTTCCGACGAATAGCTTTCGGTAAACTGCGATGAATAGGATGTCATATACTCTGAATAATTGTAGGAATATTCAGAATACGCATAATCAGACCCGTCCCAGTTGCTGTCCCAGCCGTAGACCGACGCCAAATCATAGGGGTAGTGATACATGTCATAAGTCACGACGCTGTATTTGCTGAAATAAACGCCGTCGCTTGACCCGATGAAATAAAACGCATCGCAACCATCGTTCAACCAAAACAGTATTGCGGCATCCAGATCGGCAGGGCGGCGAATGGATTTACCTTTGCCACTTTTCCCGGCTTTCGCTTTGGTCTTTTTGCCAGTGGACGACGTTGCATTGCCCTTTTTGATGTTATCAATAACATCGCCAACTTTGATGCCTTTTTGCGCGGCCAAACCGCCGGGCTGCACTGCCAAAACCAAAACGCCGGTTCTCTTTTTCTTCAGCTTGAACGCTTTGCGCACTTCGGCGTTCACCGGGATCAGAACCGCACCAAGCGCTTTTGAAAGGTAGGGTTCGGGTAAGCTTGCCGTTTTTGCAGCCTTGGCGGCAACACTGGTCGGATAAACCATCGCCACACCGCCTATATGCAGAGGCAGGGTAAACGCCAGGGCGACACCAAGGGATTTCAAAGACTTCACTGCAGTGCGTGACATTCCGGTTTCCTATGCATTGGGCATTTCAAGGTAGCAGCCGATTTGGCCGATGACTTTTAAATTTGGTGGCTAAATAAGTGCTTTTTGAGGCTAGAAGCTGACCTCTATTGTTTCCAGATACACCTATTGTGGCGCATCTATGGCTTGAACTTTCTGTAAAATTTGCAAGGATCAGGGGGCAGATGCAGCAGATCTGCGGGTTTCTGTCCCACCAAATTGGTCCCCGCCAAATTTGCTCCCAACGGTAACAAGACGTTCCCCGCTTAAACGCTACAAAAAACTGCACTGTGGGTGCTATCAGCTGTATGCACGCAAAAAGCACGGGTAAAGCACGCTTTCCTTACTGCCGCTTGACGCTTGAATTCCACCCTGCAAACGCGTATCTGCCAGTTGCAAACGTGAAGTCAGGACAAGACCAATGGCCAAGACCAATCCAGTACAGTTTATCCAACAGGTGCGCGGCGAAGTCGCAAAGGTGGTTTGGCCAACCCGCCGTGAAGTGGTGTTGACCACGATCATGGTGTTCATCATGGCGGCTCTGACGGCCACGTTTTTCAGCTTGGTTGATCTGGCAATCCGGAGCGGTCTTAGCACCATCCTGTCGTCGTTTGGCTGATCAGGCCATAAGGTAACACGCGCAAAATTCCCTTGATATCTGCGGGCTTGCGGGGTATTCCGCCCCAAGTTCAAGGCAACGGGCGTGCGACGATTCGGTTCGCGCGCTGTTTTTTGTTCCGGGTATTGCGGGTGAACCGCTTGAAAATAAACGATCTTCGGGGGTGCGCCTCCTGGACGAATAAGGTGACTGAGGCATGGCAATGCGGTGGTATTCGGTAAGCGTTCTCTCGAATTTCGAGAAGAAAATTGCCGAGCAGATCAAGACAGCCGTTGCTGATGCGGGTCTCGAGGAAGAGATCAGCGAAGTTCTGGTGCCGACAGAAGAAGTGTTGGAAGTGCGTCGCGGCAAGAAAGTAACGTCCGAGCGTCGTTTTATGCCAGGCTACGTTCTGGTGCGCATGGAGATGACAAACAAGGGTTATCACCTGATCTCATCGATCAACCGCGTGACGGGGTTTCTGGGGCCGCAAGGCAAACCGATGCCGATGCGCGACGCCGAAGTAAACGCCATTCTCAACCGTGTTGAAGAAGGTCTGGAAGCCCCGCGCAACCTGATCCGGTTCGACATCGGCGAAACTGTGCAAGTGTCTGACGGCCCGTTTGAAGGCTTCTCTGGCATGGTCGAAGATGTCGATGAAGCACACAGCCGCCTGAAGGTGACCGTGTCGATTTTCGGTCGGGCAACCCCGGTAGAATTGGAATTCACGCAGGTGACGAAGAACATCTGACGTGCATCGTGTGGGAGGCGCGCGCCACCAGATTTGTCTGGGGTGACAGACCGAACCACTAAACTTCATGCCGGCCTAGGCCGGGAACACCGAAGCGAAAAAGGAGAGGCCAGATGGCCAAGAAGATTATCGGCAGCTTGAAGCTGCAAGTGAAAGCGGGGCAAGCCAACCCGTCCCCACCAGTTGGCCCAGCATTGGGTCAGCGCGGCTTGAACATCATGGCTTTTGTCAAGGAATTCAATGCGAAGACTGCGGATTCAGAGCCCGGCACACCGACGCCTGTGATCATTACCTACTATCAGGACAAGTCGTTCAGCCTGCAGTTCAAAACGGCGCCCGCGTCGTTTATGCTGAAAAAGGCCGCCGGCCTGCCACCTGTTGGCAAGCGTAACCGTGCCAAGGGATCTGTGAAGCCCGGCCATACGGTTGCGGGTTCTGTGACCGTGGCACAAGTGCGCGCGATTGCCGAAGCCAAGATGAAAGATCTGAACGCCAATGATATTGACGCGGCGATGCAGATCATTCTGGGCTCCGCCCGGTCTTGCGGTATCGAGGTGAAAGCATAATCATGGCAAAGCTTGGAAAACGCACAGTAAAAGCACAGGCAGCCTTTGAGGGCAAAACCGGTGTGACAATTGAAGATGCAGTAAAGCTGATCAAGGGCGCGGCCTCGGCCAAGTTTGACGAAACGCTTGAAATCGCGATGAACCTTGGGGTTGATCCGCGCCACGCAGACCAGATGGTTCGCGGCGTTGTGACCCTGCCGAATGGCACGGGTAAGACCGTGCGCGTAGCGGTATTCGCACGCGGCCTGAAGGCTGATGAAGCCAAAGCGGCGGGCGCTGACATCGTTGGTGCAGAAGACCTGATGGAAACCATCCAGTCCGGCAAGATCGAGTTTGACCGTTGCATCGCGACGCCAGACATGATGCCGCTGGTTGGCCGTTTGGGCAAAATCCTTGGCCCACGTAACCTTATGCCAAATCCAAAAGTTGGTACGGTGACGATGGATGTTAAGGGTGCAGTTGATGCCGCCAAGGGCGGCGAAGTGCAGTTCAAGGCGGAAAAAGCAGGCGTTATTCATGCTGGCGTTGGCAAGGTGTCGTTCAGCGAGGCCAACTTGGCCGAAAACATCCGCGCCTTCGTGGATGCCGTATCCAAGGCTCGCCCGTCGGGCGCCAAGGGTGCTTATCTGAAGAAGATCTCGCTTGCGTCCACCATGGGCCCCGGCGTTTCGGTGGACCTGACTTCGGCAACTGGAAACTAAATTTTAGGGATGGGCAGGTTTGCCCATCCTACGAATTCCCTTTGGTAACAAAGGGATGATGGGATGAAAATCCTATCCTGTCCGAGACGGTGGGTGCTCCGGAATATATCCGGGGCTTAATTTTCCTGCCTGAGATGGGGATCGAGTTGAGAATTCGAGGGTAATCCTCGGGTGATCTGGCCTCGGGACCCGTAAAAAAAGGACCCGAACGTTCCGGAAATTTCCGGGACTAATATGAGCCGGGGGGAAACCCCCAACCTTGGAGTGAAACTGTGGATAGAGCCCAAAAAGAGAAAGTGGTCGATGAACTCGGCCAAATCTTCGCAAGCTCTGGCGTTGTTGTCGTTGCACACTACGCAGGCATCACGGTTGCACAAATGCAGGACCTGCGCGCAAAAATGCGCGAAGTAGGCGGGTCCGTACGCGTTGCCAAGAACAAGCTCGCCAGAATCGCTCTTGAAGGAAAACCCGGCGCAAGCATGGGTGACCTCCTCTCGGGCATGACCGTGATGGCCTATTCCGAAGATCCTGTCGCTGCGGCGAAGGTTGCGGAAGCCTATGCCAAGACCAACGAAAATTTCGTTATTCTTGGCGGGGCAATGGGCGACACGATCCTTGACGCCGCCGGTGTGAAAGCCGTCGCAGCGATGCCGTCGCGTGAAGAGCTTATCGCTCAGATCGTATCGTGCATCGGTGCGCCTGCATCGAACATCGCCGGGGCCATTGGCGCGCCTGCTTCTAACATCGCTGGCATCCTCTCTACCTTGGAGGAGCGGCTTGCCGCTTGAGCAATTGTTGACCTGCGTGGGGTTGAACCCAGCACGTTGGAACCCAACTTAATGGAACGGAATGTAAAATGGCTGATCTGAACAAACTTGCAGAAGACATCGTGGGTCTGACCCTGCTTCAGGCACAAGAACTGAAAACGATCCTGAAGGACAAGTATGGCATCGAGCCCGCTGCTGGCGGCGCTGTGATGATGGCTGGTCCTGCTGCTGGCGCTGCGGCGGGTGCGGTTGGAGAGCAGACTGAATTTGATGTTGGGGTGACCGAAGCTGGTCCTAACAAAATCAACGTCATCAAAGAAGTGCGCACGATCACCGGTCTTGGTCTGAAAGAAGCCAAGGATCTGGTTGAAGCCGGCGGCAAAGTCAAAGAAGGCGTATCGAAAGCTGACGCTGAAACCCTGAAGAAGAAGCTTGAAGAAGCCGGCGCTAAGGTAGAGCTGAAGTAATCGGCGCGGGATGCCTGGCGCATTCTGACCTGAAAATGTGGCTGGGTCCGACGGAATTCGGGCCCAGCCAAACCCGTCTTGGCAGGGGCTTTCCAAAAGTTTGGGAAAAAAGCCCCTTCCAAGGCGCGGTTTAAGGTTCGGGAGCCATCCGGTGGGACGGGTGGCACGAATAGGACCTTACCCCCTGCTTCGCATGCGGCGAGCCTCGTTCCCCAACGTGGCCGCCAGCGAATGATGAAAGGTGACTTCGAGCATGGCTCAGAGCTACGTCGGCCAAAAACGTATCCGCCGCTATTTCGGCAAAATCCGTGAAGTATTGGAGATGCCGAACCTGATTGAGGTTCAGAAATCTTCTTACGATTTGTTCTTGAAATCGGGCGAAGGCCCAAAGCCCGCCGATGGCGAAGGCATTCAGGGCGTATTCCAATCGGTTTTCCCGATCAAGGATTTCAACGAAACTTCTGTGCTGGAATTCGTGAAATACGAACTCGAAAAGCCGAAGTATGACGTTGATGAATGCCAATCGCGTGACATGACCTATGCGGCACCGCTGAAAGTTACGCTTCGCCTGATCGTGTTTGATGTCGATGAAGATACCGGCGCGCGGTCGGTCAAGGATATCAAGGAACAAGACGTGTTCATGGGCGATATGCCTTTGATGACGCACAACGGCACCTTCGTGGTGAACGGCACTGAACGGGTTATCGTATCCCAGATGCACCGATCGCCCGGTGTGTTCTTTGACCATGACAAGGGCAAAACCCATTCCTCGGGCAAGCTGCTGTTTGCCTGCCGGATCATTCCATATCGCGGCTCGTGGCTCGACTTTGAATTTGATGCGAAAGACCTTGTGTTTGCCCGCATCGACCGCCGCCGCAAACTGCCGGTGACGACGCTTCTGTATGCGCTTGGCATGGGCCAGGAACAGATCATGGATGCGTATTACCAGACCGTTTCCTACAAGCATGAGAAAAACAAAGGCTGGATCACAAAGTTCTTCCCGGAACGTGTGCGTGGCACCCGTCCAACCTTTGATATCGTTGATGCCGCCACTGGCGAAGTGATCTGCAAGGCCGGCGACAAGATGACGCCGCGCATGGCGAATGAGCTGATCAAATCTGGCAAAGTGACCGAACTGTTAATGCCGTTCGATCAGATTCTGGGCCGCTATGTATCGAAAGACATCATCAACGAAGAAACTGGCGAGATTTACGTTGAAGCCGGTGATGAGCTGACGATGGAATACGACCGCGACGGCGGCGTCAAGGGCGGCAGCCTGAAAGTGCTGCTCGATCAGGGCATTACCGATATTCCGGTGCTGGATATCGACAATGTCAATGTCGGCCCCTACATCCGCAACACGCTGGCCGCCGACAAGAACATGGGCCGGGATACCGCGCTGATGGACATTTACCGCGTCATGCGCCCTGGAGAGCCGCCAACTGTTGAAGCAGCGTCGCAACTGTTCGACACGCTGTTCTTTGATAGCGAACGCTATGATCTGTCGGCGGTTGGCCGTGTGAAAATGAACATGCGTCTTGACCTTGGTCGCCCGGATACCCAACGCACGCTGGACCGTGCCGATATCATCGCCTGTATCAAAGCGCTGACCGAATTGCGTGATGGCAAGGGCGAGATTGATGATATCGATCACCTTGGCAACCGCCGTGTTCGCTCGGTTGGCGAACTGATGGAAAACCAGTACCGCGTCGGCCTGCTGCGGATGGAACGTGCGATCAAGGAACGCATGTCGTCGGTGGAAATCGACACGATCATGCCGCAAGACCTGATCAACGCCAAACCGGCAGCGGCGGGTGTTCGTGGATTCTTCCGGTC
>JACMNW010000354.1 GCA_014378345.1 Pseudorhodobacter sp.
GCAGAAATTGCAACTTTGACGGCAATTTACGTCGGTGTAGCGACGGCTGTTCATGGCGGCATAGTTACCGCCGCGGGCGCCGCGCGTGATTGGTTGGCCGATCCCGCACGCGAAGCCACGGTGCGCAGAGTGCTGTCATTGGCACTGGTCGGGGTGGCGGCGTGGGTGGTTTGGAAAACCTAAGCGAGAAAGTGTATGGCGCGGATGGGCATTGATTTACATCAAATGGCTGTCTTGCAAAAGAGCCTAAGGATTGTCAGCGGGCAAAGAGCCCGAGACGACGACAGGAGTTTCGCGATGAAGGTATTCAAATTTGGAGTGCTGCCGTTTTTTGCAGTTCTGATGACCATTTTTGCGTCTGGTCACGGGGCGATGGCGGGCACCACTGTTAAAGTCTCGCTGTGGGATAAGGGTGCGTCGTCCATGGATATGATGGACAGCATCAAGCCGATGGGCATGGCGATGATGGGTGCGGATATGACCATGGCGACCATGGGGATCACGCTGGATACGGCAAGCGTCGCGGCAGGCGAAGTGACCTTTGAGGCGGTGAACGCGTCCAAAGACATAATTCATGAAATGATTCTGGCCCCGGTTGTGGATCAGGCGAAAGGCCTGCCATATCTGGTGGATGACATGAAGGTAGATGAAGACGCGGCTGGGCATCTGGGTGAGGTGTCGGAACTTGATCCCGGAAAATCCGGGGCGCTGACACTTACATTAAAGCCGGGGACATATATCTTGTTTTGTAATATCCTAGGGCATTATGCGATGGGCATGTGGACCCTGATTACAGTTAGCGGATGACGCAGCGGCCCCTGCAACAGGTTTGACCTATGTCGCGGTATTCAGCTTGGCATCTTTTGCGATGCCGGGTTGAAACCGGCGGAGGGTGCCGATCTGTGCAGTGGTGCAGGATTGGCCCTGCGAATTAGCTGCGGCAGCGGTTAATATCCAGCTATCTGACTGCTTCCATTGTATAATGGGATGCTGCACCTATGCTTTGGCGGTATGGTTTGCGGTACCAGCTGTTGTTTTTGGCCCGGTGCGGCGTTGCCGTTGCCGTTTGGCGCGTTATACCTTTTATACGCAGGGGGCATTGCGACGCCCCGCCGCGAACTTTTCCGAGAAAGAGGTATCATGCAAAACCCTAATGCCCTTGGCGCGGCAGATGGCGTGCCCGGACGGTGGATTGCGTTTGGTGTTTTGTTGGGGGCGGGGTTCATGAACCTGCTGGACCTTACGATTGTCAACGTGGCGCTGCCAAGCCTGCAGACGGCGTTCAATGCATCGACCAGCCAGATTGAATGGGTGGTTGCGGCCTATATTCTGGTGTTCGCGCTTGGGCTTTTGCCAGCGGGGCGGTTGGGCGATATTTACGGGCGGCGCGCGTTGTTCATCAGCGGTGTGGTGGTGTTCACCATCGGGTCGGCACTGTGCGGCTTTGCCACATCCATTGAAACGCTGGTGGCCGCACGGGTGGTGCAGGCGATTGGGTCTGCGTTGATGACGCCGCAAACGCTGGCCTTTGTGCCGGCGCTGTTTGCGCCGCGCGAACAAGGCGTGGCCTTTGCGCTGGGCGGGTTGTCGGCGGGCTTGGCTTCTGTCGTAGGGCCACTGCTGGGCGGGTTGTTGATTGGGGCGGATATCTGGGGATTAGGATGGCGGCCGATTTTTCTGGTCAACCTGCCGTTTGGCGTTCTGGCGATTATGATGGCGCTGAAATACGTGCCGAAGTTGAAGCCGCAGCCGAATATGGGCAATGA
>JACMNW010000355.1 GCA_014378345.1 Pseudorhodobacter sp.
ATTCATGAAATCCATTTCAGGAAATGCGCTTTGAACATTGCGCCCATCAAGGACGTCATTGCCAGCGCCACCATCCAGAGTATCACTGCCCAGATCGCCGGTCAGGCTATCGTCGCCCGATCCGCCGGCCAGCCAGTCATCACCGTCACCGCCAATAAGTCCGTCGTTGCCGTTGCCGCCGATAAGCGTATCAGAACCGGCCCCACCAAACAGGCTATCTGCCCCCTCGTGGCCCAGCAGCGTATCGGCCCCGGCACCGCCGACAAGCTTATCGTCGCCGTCTTCCCCAGTCAGCAGATCATTGCCAGCCCCGCCTTGAAGTGTATCTGCACCGGCACCACCATGGGCCAGGTCATCACCTTCACCGCCCAGAACGGCATCGTCGCCGCCCCGACCCATCAACTGATCATCACCCGCGCCGCCGATCAACGTATCATCACCACCTTGCCCTGACAAAATCTCATCCGCATCCTGCCCCTGTAGAATAAGTTCAGCATCCGGATCCTGAACGATATCACTTGACGCTGGCACCGGATCAGGGTGGGCATGGCCAATTCGATCGGCGTCATATGCGTCGCCATCCTTGTCACCATCCGCGGCAAGCCAATCCAGAATATTGGCACCCGTGCCGGTCGCGTCAGAGTTGCCCGCCGCTTCCGGCGCTGCGTCATCATCGCTGGCATCCGCCTTATCCGTCATGTTGCCGATGAAACTATCCACAGCAAGACCGGCCAATAGCGCACCAAGAAGGCCAAACAGTTCCAACATAAGACCAGTCTCCAACGTGCCCCGATTGTTGACCGGGCGTTAACCAACAAATCGTGTAACCATATGGGCTACATCGCCTTTTCAGCTTTTACATTGACACGAAAAACCGAAATTTTCCAGTATCACACCCGTCAACAGGCTTGTATTATGTCTAAAATAAAGTTCAAATTTGCAGCTTAGCATTAGGCTGCCCCAGCTAAATGCTGCTTTCCTTTTACCGCTATCTTCCCTATACGCGCGCATCCGCACCGTGCGGACACCTCCAAGGGCCCTGCTGGACGACATCCCGGCTTGCGCCATAACCCCTTAAATAAGGAGATCCCGATGTCGATCACCGTTGAAGAAAAAGCCAAGCTGATCAAAGAGTACGCCACCAAAGAACATGACACTGGCTCGCCAGAAGTGCAGGTTGCCATTCTTTCCTCGCGCATTGCCACGCTGACTGAACATTTCAAAGGCCACAAAAAGGATAACCATTCCCGCCGTGGCCTGTTGATGATGGTCGCCCAGCGCCGCAAATTGCTGGATTACCTCAAAGCCAAGGACGACGCTCGGTATACCACGCTGATCGGCCGCCTGGGCCTTCGCCGCTAAGCCTTTTCGCGAAGGTTACAAGGAACGCCCGTGGTGCAAGCTGCGGGCGTTTTGTTTTGTGGTGCACAGTATTAAGGCATCCAGCTCAGGCAGGTGGGTGACGACTCCCTACTTCGACATAAACTCTGTCAATGCCGACTGCCAGTTCGAGCGCGCATGAACGACGCGCAAAATGTCCAGCTCCGTCGCGCTGGCCTTATACATCAGCAGATGCGAACGTTACGGGTGAAGGCGGGCTGGTGGATCTCGTTCGCTGGGGTTTCGCGCGATTTCGGGTGCCGGGCTAACAGCGTGAACAGGCTGCCCAAAGCCGCAAGATAAGTCCGCGCTCGCTGCCTGCCCTCAAGTTTCGACGCTAAGCCGGTAGATGGTATCAAGATCGGCATCAGTGCTGCACTTGATCAAGACCGGCATCACTTTTGCTCGCGTTCAGCGGGGAATTCTTACATGTTAAATGGTTTCGACGGCCCACTTGCCATTGCATCGTCCACCAGTGCCTAAATCTCGGCCATCGCCCGCCGCCGCTCGTGATCGCTACGGATCAAATCGCGCATAAAGTCGCTGACATTGCTGTAGCGAACGGCTCTGGCAAAGTTTTTCAACATCCCGCTCCCTTCTCAAACCCTCTTTTCCAGTCCCCGCCGAAAGGCACGCCTGCCATTACCGCCGCGACGATCAGCCAAAACCAACTGAATCGTTCCGTCAGTTCTCAAATCATGCTACAAATGGGAAATCGGTTCCGGGAGAAAGCAATGCTCCATCGGTTGGCCATGATTATCTCGCTGTTACTTGCGTCGCAAGCCCCGGCTGACGCGTGTAAAATCGTCTGGCCAAATGCTGAAATACCGATCCCAGCTCTTATCCACGATTTCATTTTGTCTGAATGCATACGGTACAAGGGCACGACGGAAGAAACTATTGATGACTGCATGGTAGGTGAATCCTACGGTTACCGCGCTGTTGTCACCACCTTAAACGATGCTCAGATCGGTGAAAAAGCAGCGGAGCGGTACCGGGCCTGCGCGGCTGGCCTTGGCGACTTTGGCGGCCGTTTCCATCGTCGAAAGGCCGAATGCATTGGCGGAAGTCTGGGGTTGGTGTGGCGCTTCGAGTTTTCGTCGCAGACGTAATCCTGTTGCGAAACGCGCAAAGGGGAGATGGCGGTGCGTTCCGCGTGACACGGCAATGCCGCGCTGCACTGGCACTTCCAACGCTCTGCGCCCCAAGCACACTTTCCAACGGTCAATTTTTCCTGTATCCGCCCGCAATCTGCGACGTGAGGCCTGCCCCCGGCCACATGCAATCAGGATTGGGGGCGGCGGCAATGGGGCCGCTAATCAAACGGAAGACACGGGCAAGGGGCTTGTGGGTGCTTCCATATAGGGAACGATAGATGTTCAATGTGACCAAGAAGACAATCGAGTGGGGCGGCGAAACGCTTACCCTCGAATCGGGCAAGATTGCCCGTCAGGCTGACGGCACGGTGATTGCCACTTTGGGTGATACCTCTGTTATGGCCAACGTGACGTTCGCGCGCAGCGCCAAGCCGGGGCAGGATTTCTTTCCGCTGACCGTGCATTATCAGGAAAAATACTATGCAGCCGGCAAAGTGCCCGGCGGTTTCTTCAAGCGTGAAGCACGCCCTTCGGAAAAAGAAACGCTGACCTTGGAATCGGGCAAGATTGCCCGTCAGGCTGACGGCACGGTGATTG
>JACMNW010000356.1 GCA_014378345.1 Pseudorhodobacter sp.
ACCTTCGGGCCGCTGGCGCCCTTGTTCAAATTCGACACCGAAGAAGAAGTCATCCAACGCGCCAACGACACAATCTTTGGCCTCGCAAGCTACTTCTATGCCCGCGATATCGGCCGCATCACCCGCGTGCAGGAACAGCTTGAATACGGCATGGTCGGCGTCAACACCGGCCTGATTTCCAACGAAATGGCCCCTTTCGGCGGCGTCAAACAATCTGGCCTTGGCCGCGAAGGCAGCCGTCACGGCATCGACGACTACATGGAACTGAAATACATCTGCTTGTCGATCTGACCCAAATTTCAGGGGCGGGCCGCGTGCTCGCCCTTTTTCATTCTGAAAGGCCAAACCAATGCAAACCATCACCAAACTGCCCGCCCTGTCCACCGTCACCCCCTCCACCGCCGATCTGGATGGCTGGATCGTCACCGAAGGCAGCCCCAAAATGTCTACCTGGGTGCTACACACCACTGCCGATGGCACCATGATGTCGGGCTACTGGGAATGCAGCCCCGGCAGCTATCACGCCACTTACACGGCGTATGAATTCGTCCACCTGATTGCTGGCCGTATCGTGATCACGCCCGATGGCGGCACCCCTGTCACTGTTGTGGCAGGTGACGCCTTCGCAGTGGAAAAAGACTTCAAAGGTATTTGGAAAATCGAAGAAGCCGTCCGCAAGCATTTCGATTTCAAGCTGGACTGAAAAATTCGCGGTCCAATCTTACCAAACGCGCCGTCGCAACCCCGGACTTGATCCGGGGCCCAATGTGCAAGCGAAAGGCCCCAGATCAAGTCCGGGGCTGCGCACAAACGAAAAAGGGGGCAGCTTTCGCTGCCCCCTTTTCCAATTCAATACCCGAAAATCAAGCCAGCGCGAGGTTCGTTGCCGACTCGCGGCCGTCACGGCCTGCTTCGATGTCGAACGTTACAGCTTGGCCGTCGTCCAACTGGCGGATGCCTGCGCGCTCAAGGGCTGAGATGTGCACGAACACATCGCGGTTGCCATTTGCTGGTGCAATAAAGCCGAAGCCTTTAGTTGCGTTAAACCATTTCACGGTGCCATTGGCCATCGTGTTTACTCCATCATTTTTGCCATCCGCGAAACTGCGATGACCCGGCTGTGTGTCTAGATCGAGACTGCAGCCACAAGGGAACAGAGGGTCGATTAAGAAAGCGTCGCCCGCGTCACATAGGGCCGCCCCCCCACATTTGCAAGACATTTGATAAAACACTGTATTTATGGCACGCATCTGCCGCCAATGCGCAGTATCCCTTGCGACAAACCCCGCACCGCCTTACCTTGCCTTCACCTAATCATCCGGACCCAATGCTTACCGAAATTATCATCGTCGTCGTTCTAATCGTGCTGAACGGCGGGCTGTCCATGTCTGAACTGGCGTTCGTATCGTCGCGCCCCGCACGTTTGCGCGCAATTGCTGAAGGTGGTAGCACCCGTGCCGCCACGGCCCTGCGCCTTTGCGAAGACCCCGGCAAATTTCTCTCGTCCGTGCAACTTGGCATGACGCTGGTTGGTGTGCTGTCGGGCGCTTTCTCCGGCGCCACGCTTGGCACCCGCTTCTCAGGTTTTCTTGCAGCAGAAGGCATCGATAAAGACTGGGCCAACACACTTGGCGTCGGCGGCGTCGTGGTTGTCCTCACTTACCTCACCCTTATCATCGGTGAACTGGTTCCCAAACAAATCGCCCTGCGCAACCCCGAAGCCATCGCCATGCGGGCGGCCCCCTTTATGGTCTGGATCGCACGCATCGCCTCGCCCCTTGTCTGGCTGCTGGATTGGTCGGGCCGCATGGTATTGGCCATGCTTGGTGTCTCGCGCGATAGCAAAGCCCGCGTCACCGAAGAAGAGGTGCGCACAATCCTTGCCGAAGCCAAGTATGACGGTGTGATTGAGGACGAAGAACAGGAAATGCTTTCGGGTGTCATGCGTCTGGCAGACCGGTCCGCCCGCGCGCTAATGACGCCGCGCCGCGATGTTGAACTGGTTGATCTGCAAGGCACGCCCGAAGAAACCATTGCCGCCATCCGCGCCTCAGGTCGCCCGCGCATTCCCGTGCGCAACCGAGAAACAGATGAAGTTGTCGGCGTTCTGTATATGACCGATGCTTTCGCGGCCATATCCCAGGGCCAACCGCTGGATGTCGCTAAACTGATGCGCGAAGTGCCGGTCGTTACCGACAAGGCAGATGCGCTGGCTGTTATTGAAATCCTTCGCGCCTCGCCCAATCATATGGCGCTGGTTTACGATGAACACGGCAGCTTTGAAGGCATTATCACCACTGGTGATATTCTGGAGGCGATTACCGGCACATTCTTGGAACATAAGTCCGAAGAACCTGCCATGTTCCAGCGGTCAGATGACACTTGGCTTGTTGCGGGCTGGATGCCGGTAGACGAGTTTTGCGAACGAATGGCCCTGCCGCGCACCATGGCTGGCGACTATGATACAGTCGCCGGGCTAATGCTGCACCAGTTCCACCGACTGCCAGACCTCGGAGATAGTTTCACCGCCGACGGTCACAGGTTTGAAGTTATCGATCTGGATGATCGTCGAATTGACAAGGTTCTTGTCACGCGGTTGTAAATCACTTGCCCGCACAGTTTGTGCAGGTGGCACCACCACATTATTGTTTATAGCCTTCTGCCCCAAGCCAGCGGTCGCCTGCCTTGGCGGGCCGCCGTGCTTGTGAAAAGATATTGCCACACGTGTCACCCAAAAAGGCGCTGGCAAACAGCAATCGTTACGCATCACACACAGAGGAGGAAAACAAAGCGAACAAACAGCACGGGTTACGAAAAAAACTTATACAAATACCGGGTCACTCAGGCCACTTGTTACGCAAGAACGAAGCCACAAAAATACAACCAGTCATAAAACATCAGGCATACGTAGTAAAACTACACTCATAAAAACAAACAAAAATACTTACTTCATTACGATTAAAACAGGTTACTGGTCCCATTTACAAAACACTTCTAACAACTTTTTCCCGTTTTCAGGACGCGCCATCTTGACCTACCGCCAACAGGTCGCGTCACTGAAAAGGGCAAACAACTTTTTCGTCAATCAACAGGAAACAAGAAAAAAACTCTTGCACAACACATTTACTAAAATCGGAACCAATCACACGCCAACAAGCCACTCGTTCCGTCGTCACCACAACCACTCGTTACTTAAACAGGCATACCAACTACAACTTGTTACTATGGTACCGGGTCAACTTGTTACTACACACTCTCTCTATGCATTCAGTTTTCGCATAACTCGCCCCGGTTGAACACTAGGATTTTGGGACATGCCTTTTTAGACAGGTGTATAATTGCGTTTTTTGCAAATTGTAACGAAACTGTATTGTTTAGCCGTGATGGGCCTACAATGGGGCCCAATCAAGAGAATTGTTTTCATATGGACCATACCTTTAACCATGCTTCAGCCAACAGATTAACCCCCGCTTTTGCCCCAAAATCAGAAATTGATTCGGTGTTTGCCCCAGCAACTCTGAGATGATTCTTGTCCATTTGGTAAAATTGTTGCGCTGCAGCAAATCCGTTAAATCAACAAGATAGGCAATTTTTCGGTCGATTTATGCTGCAAGTGCACTGCCAACCGATTGAACCGGCATTCACAAGCAAAGAACATGCATAGACCCACCGGCAAGGTGAAGAATGTACATGCGCCAAAGCCAGATCGTTAACCCGTTGGTGCACAAACGAAACCGACTAAAACAGAGGTAATTTAAGTGGGGGTCAGCCACACAATCGCGGCTTGAAACCAAGGCGGCAAAGGTACTTTTTCGCCCAATCGCAGGAAACCCGGGACAGAAAAGCGAAATGAACCTGCGTGTCGCATTTGAAAATACCACGGCCTCGCCAAGGATTGCTCTTTCATATCCGTCTCACTTATCGTGATGCTCATGGAACCGCCCGATGAAACTCTTGCCTCCGCCGCCGCAACCGGCGACCGCGACGCTTTTGCGGCCCTTCTTGCCCGGCACTACGACCGTATCTTCAACCTCACTTACCGCCTGCTCGGAAGCCGCGCCGAAGCGCAGGATCTGACTCAGGATATCTGCGCAGCACTTCCTGCCAAACTTCGCGGATGGCGTGGTGAGGCGCGGTTTTCAACCTGGCTTTACCGCGTGATCGTAAACGCCGCCCACGATTTGCGCCGCCGCCGCGCCACCTATTCCCGCGCTACCGCTGGCTGGGGCGACTGGGAAATCGCCCGGCAGGACGAGATAGAAACCGACCGCGCCGCACAGGACTGGCTGACCCAAACCATGACCCGCCTTTCCCCCGACCTGCGTGATACCGCCGCCCTGATCTTGGGCTGCGACATGACCCAAGCAGAGGCAGGTCTGATCTTGGGAATTTCCGAAGGCACCGTCGCATGGCGGATGTCTGAGTTAAAGAAACGCCTGCGCGCCATCGCGGCCGAGGAGGCAAAGTTATGACCGACGATCTTGACGATCTCAAAGCCGCCCTGCGCGCGCTTCCCACCGCTGATCCGGCCGTGAAAGCCGCCACAATCGCGCTGGCGATGAAAAATTTCGACAGTTTGCAAGGATCTGGCCAAGGATCGCCCGACGCGCCGCGTCCCAATCAGGACCGCCAAAATCAGGCGGGGTTCCTGAACGGAGTACGCAGAATGCTGGCATCCCTCACTTCGCGCGGCTTTCTTGCCGCAACCACATCCGCAGCAGCGCTATACCTTGGCCTGATCGTGGTGCTACCGACGCTAAATCAACCAGACCTCGCAACCCTGCCCGTCACCCTTCCCGGGGCTGACAGCAGAACCCGCAATGCGGTGCCCAAGCCAGAAGTTGCAGAACCTGCCGTCAAAGAAGCCTTGCCAGCAGCCACCTTGGCGCCACAAGACAGCCCCGTTGCCCGCAGCGAAGCAAAAATTGCCACACCA
This sequence comes from Pseudorhodobacter sp., assembly GCA_014378345.1. Taxonomy (GTDB): domain Bacteria; phylum Pseudomonadota; class Alphaproteobacteria; order Rhodobacterales; family Rhodobacteraceae; genus JACMNW01. The sequence continues at coordinate 4,937 of JACMNW010000356.1, forward strand.
GACGCATCTGGGGCCATGGCGGAACCGAAGCCTGCCGTCACAGCACCTATGGCCACGATGCAATCTGATGCTGCCAATATGACCATGCGGGACGCCGAAGCCCCAGCCCCCGCAGGTGACGGTTTTGTGGCGGCCATCGCGCAATCTGAATCTGATCTTGGCAGTGCTGCACTTGCCCCCGAAAATACGGAAAGCTTCGCCAATGCTGAACAAAACCCGGTCAAGGTCACAACTGAGGATCCCGTTTCGACGTTTTCCATTGA
>JACMNW010000357.1 GCA_014378345.1 Pseudorhodobacter sp.
AACATGCAATGGGGTTATGCCGGGTTGTTTTCCACGGGCATCATGGGGTCTGTGGCGCTTGGCGGCTTGGCGGTGGTGCTGATGTCATCCAAACCCGTGCCGGAAGGCTGGGCTGCGGGCGGGCCATCCTTGCTGTTCAGCTTGGCCATTGGGGCCGCAACGATTGCGCTGGCGGCGGTGGTTTATGGCAAAATGGCCAAGGGTACGGCGCGCAATCTGACTGTCGCTGCGGTTCTTTTGATTGGGTTCATTGTCTTTCGGATGATTTTCGACACGGCGTCGGTGGCTGTGGAAGCGTTTAATCCGGCAACGGCGGGTAATCTGGGCGGACTGGGCCTGCCGTCACTGTGGGCATGGCCCGTGGGTGGATTGCTTGCGGCAGCGGCGGCTTGGGCGATTGGTAAGACGGCGCTTGGTCTGCGCTCAGACTATCTGGCCATCGCGACGCTGGGGATTGCCGAGATCGTTCTGGCTGTGATGAAAAATGAAGATTGGCTGGCGCGCGGGGTGAAAAACGTGATCAGCCTGCCCCGGCCCTGGCCGGTAGATTACGAAGTAAACCTGCAAAAAGACGCTGGTTTTTTAAGCTTTGTGCAAAGCTGGGGTCTTGATCCGGTTGGCACGTCGACCATTCTTGTGAAGCTTGAATATATGATGATGTTTGGTGCAGTCCTGTTGTTTGTGGTCTGGCTGTCAGAGCGCGCACTGAATTCGCCTTGGGGCCGGATGATGCGGGCCATTCGCGATAACGAGGTTGCGGCATCGGCGATGGGCAAGGATGTCACCCGCCGGCACTTGCAGATTTTTATCATCGGGTCGGCGGTGGTTGGGATTGCCGGGGCGATGCTGACCTCGATGGAGGGGCAGTTGACGCCGGGGGCCTATACACCGTTGCGGTTTACTTTTCTGGTTTGGGTGATGGTGATTGTTGGCGGGTCTGGCAATAACTGGGGTTCGGTGTTGGGCGGGTTATTGATCGGCTGGTTGTGGCTGATCGTAGAAAACGCCGGGCCTACATTTATGTCTGTGTTTACAACGGGAATGGAGCCGGGACCGCTGCGCACACATTTGGTTGAAAGTGCACCGCATTTGCGTCTGCTGACGTTGGGGGTGATCTTGCTGTTGGTCCTGCGGTTCAGCCCAAGAGGATTAATTCCCGAAAAGTAAATTGGGGCCGGGTACGACACTATTCGGACCCATTTTTTTTGTAACGCTTGGGACGAAACTCTTTAAAACGGTTCCTTTTTTTTAATTTTGCGCAAAACATATCATAGTCGAGAAATTTCATGCCTGAAGCGAATGAATTTTGGCAACTGACAGTTGGCAAGGCGTCAGATCTGGCACTTGTTGATCCCGTCCTGGGGCCAATAAGTTATGCCAAGCTTACAGCGGAATGTGCCGCAGCAGCCTTGCTACTTGAGCGCCATGCAAAAAGACTGGGCGTTGACCGCTTACTAATTGGGCTTGAGATTTGCGCTCGCAGCCCAGTGATCGCAGTCTATCTGGCTGCTCTTTCTGCCGGGCATGTTGTCATGGTGGCCGCGCCCGACACTTTCGCGATTGGCAATCAGCTGTGTGAAATTTATGCGCCAAACTTAGTGATCAAAATGTCGGGAGATACCTGCAGCTTTACCAAGTTGACCGACAAACCGGCCGATCTGCATGCGGAGCTTCGGCTTTTACTATCCACATCGGGAACAACGGGTGACCCGAAGTTGGTTCGGCTGTCGGCAGAAAACCTGCAAAGCAATGCTGCAGCGATTGCCGAATATCTGGGCCTGCACACTGACGACAGGGCGGTAACGACGCTGCCGCTTCATTACATTTTTGGCCTTTCGGTTCTGCATGCGCATTTGCAAGCCGGTGCAAGCATCGTTTTAACCGATCTTTCGGTGGTAGACGCCGAATTCGCGCCCCTTTTTGCTGCGTCGCATGGCACAAATATATCTGTAGTGCCGCACCAGATTGATCTGCTGTTGGCGCAGGGCTTTCGGCCAGACAGTTTGCCGGGCTTGCGACATATCGCACAGGCCGGCGGAAAACTGGCACCTGTTAAAGTGCGCGAAATGGCTGGACTCGGGCGAAAGGGAAACTGGTCGTTTTTTGTGATGTACGGCCAAACCGAAGCCTCACCCCGCATGGCGTATTTGCCGCCAAACGTGGCAGAGGCGCATTCCGACAGTGTCGGAAAACCTATACCCGGAGGCCGTTTTGTCATTCGGGATGAAGACGGACAACTGATCACCCGTAATCAGATACATGGCGATCTGATCTATTTTGGCCCGAACGTGATGATGGGCTATGCGCGATCTCGTGGTGATCTGGCGCATCCGCGCGATACCTTCGAGTTGGCAACAGGCGATGTGGCCGAATTTACACCTGACGGGATGATCAAAATCGTCGGTCGCAAGGCGCGGTTTGTAAAGCTGTTTGGCTTGCGCATCAGTCTTGACCAAGTGGAAACACTGCTGCGCGGTGCGGGAATAGAAAGCTATGCTGTGGCGGTGGATGATCAGTTGGTGATGATGCTGCCTGATATGCAGGCGCAAGACGCGGCCCGCGGTCTGGTTGCGACTGCGTATGACTTGCCAAAAACTGCCGTGAAAACTGTATTTTTGAAGACTGTGCCCGTCTTGCAAAGCGGCAAGCCAGATATGAAATCTCTGTCTGCATTGGCCAAAGACGCTGTGCAAACACAAGTTTCGACCATAGGTCAGACCGAAACCCTGCGCCGGGTGATGGCAGATGCCACGCGTCGCAGCAGCGTGCCGCTGGATGAAAGCTACACCAGTTTAGGGGGCGATTCACTTGGGTATCTGCAAGTGCAGATCTTTTTGGAAGGCCATCTGGGCAGACCGCTGCCCGGCTGGGAAAATATGACCCTGCGCCAGTTGCAGGCCCTGACGCCTGCCAAAGACAACACCGCCGCGTTTTGGTCATACCTCGATATGGATGTGGCGCTCCGGGTAATCTCCATCATTCTGATAATCCTTGTTCATTTGGGCAGGTTGCCAGTTGGTGGTGGCACTTGGGTGCTGCTGTTGCTGATGGGCTATTCCTTCGCCAGATTTCAACGGTCAAGGCTGATTGAAAAACAGTTTCGCGATGTGCTGGTGCGTATGCTGCACCCGATCTTGCTATTATACGCCATGCTTTTAATGGCTTATCAGTTGGTAGAAGGCGACGTTTCACCGCTGTATCTGGTACTGTTAGGGAATTCGGTTCCAGCCGGTCAGGGAGGTGTCTTGACGGTTTATTGGTTTGTTTCGCTTTACGCGCAGGTCGTGGCCGTCTTGGTGGGGCTGTTTTGTATTACGCCGTTCAGACAGTGGCAGATGCGAAATCCGTGGCTGTCTACCAGCTTTGCCTTCGCTGTTTCCACCTGTATCGCCGTAGCGGCGCTTTGGCTGCTGCCCGATCCGTACCCTACAGACAAATATCCCGGCATTTTAGGAAATCCCGTGGCTGTGCGCAGCTTGGAGGTGTGTCTGCCAATTGCCATCCTCGGGATGATGATCCAATCCGCCCGCGATGCCCGTCAACGCCTGGTGACAATGATCTGCCTGATCATAACCTGCGTTATTTTCCCGGAAACTTTTATCAGCCAGCCGTTCATTTTGGCAACTGGGGGAATACTGTTGATTTATGTAAGGGCGGTACCAGTGCCTACAACTTTGGTGCGAATGGTATCCGTTATGGCTGCAAGTACGTTGTTCGTTTTTCTACTACATAACATTGTCGTGTATCTGGTTCGCACTGCAACCCCGATACAAGCCCTGATTGGGCTGCCGGCGTCGATCGTGCTTGTTGTGCCTGCGTCATTTATTCTGGGGCACTTTGCCAAGCAGCTGTTTGATGCAGGTGACCGTGCGGTATCGTCTTGGTGGCATTCAAGGCGCAGGAACAACGCCACGACCACCTGACAATCAACAGCTTTTTTTGCGACATATTTTGTCGCGCACAAGCATGCCTGACGATCCGTCTGCCAGCAAATTGGGCCAAAATCGCTTGCGGGAGCTTTGCTTACAATGAAAACACACACACGCGCACTGGTCATCGGCGGCGGCGTTGTAGGCGCTTCGGTCTTGTATCACCTGACCAAACTTGGCTGGTCTGATGTCATGCTGGTGGAACGGTCAGAACTGACGTCAGGGTCGACCTGGCATGCAGCGGGCGGGTTCCATACGCTGAACGGTGATACCAATATGGCCGCATTGCAAGGCTATACCATTCGGCTTTATAAAGAGCTGGAGGCGTTGACGGGCCTGTCATGTGGGCTGCATCACGTCGGCGGCATTACGCTGGCCGACAACGTGGAACGGTTTGACATGCTAAAGGCGGAACGCGCCAAGCACCGCTATATGGGGCTTGATACCGCCATCCTGACACCCGCCGAAGTTGAAACGATGACCGACGGCATGGTCAATATGACGGGCATTCTGGGCGCTTTGTACGACCCCCTTGATGGGCATCTGGACCCTTACGGCACCACACATGCATATGCAAAGGCCGCGAAAATGGGCGGGGCGGAGATTGTGCTACACAACCGTGTACTGGAAACCAATCCGCGCGCCGATGGGTCTTGGGAAGTTATTACTGAAAAAGGCACCATTATTGCCGAGCATGTGGTGAACGCGGGTGGGCTTTGGGCGCGCGAAGTGGGCGCGATGGCGGGGGTTTATCTGCCGCTGCTGCCGATGGCGCATCAATATCTTGTGACGGATGATATCCCCGAAATCGTGGCCCGTGGCGGCCGCGAATTCCCGCATGTGATGGATCCGGGGGGCGAGTCTTACCTGCGGCAGGAAGGCCGGGGTTTCTGCATTGGGTTTTACGAAAAGCCCTGCGAAGCATGGTCGATTGACGGAACACCCTGGGGTTTCGGACAAGAGCTGATGGGCGAGGCGTATGATAAAATTGCTGATTCTGTAGAGTTTGCTTACAAGCGGTTTCCGGCGCTGGAACGGGCGGGTATCAAGCGGGTGATCCACGGGCCTTTCACATTCTCGCCCGATGGCAACCCGTTGGTGGGGCCGGTGCCGGGATTGCGAAACTATTGGTCTGCTTGTGCGGTGATGGCTGGATTTAGCCAAGGTGGCGGCATGGGCCTTAGTTTGGCGCAATGGATGATCCACGGCGAGGTGGAACGCGATCCGCGCGGGTTTGATGTGTCCCGCTTTGGGAACTGGACCACGCCCGGCTATACCGTACCGAAGGTGATAGAAAATTATCAAACCCGGTTTTCCGTGGCCTATCCGAATGAGGAAAAGCCAGCGGCAAGGCCGTTCCGCACCACGCCGATGTATGATCTGAACATCGAGATGCGCGCCGTTTGGGGCCAGCAATATGGGCTGGAAGTGCCCAACTATTTCGCCCTGCCCGGCGAGCCATTGTTTGAAACACCCACATTTAAGCGGTCCAACGCGTGGGACGCAACGCGCGAAGAAGTGATGGCTGTACGGAATGGTGTTGGCATCAATGAGGTGCAGAATTTCGGCAAATACCGGGTAACCGGGGTCGGTGCGCGGGCCTGGCTGGACCGGATTATGGCGGGGCTGATCCCGAAACCGGGGCGGCTTTCGTTGACGCCGATGCTGGCGCATTCTGGGAAGATTATTGGTGATTTCACAGTGTCCTGCCTAAGCGAGACTGAATTTCAACTGACCGCCAGCTACGGTGCGCAAGGCTGGCATGGGCGCTGGTTTGAACAGAATATGGCTGCGGATGTGCGGGTTGAAAACATATCGGACGCGCGATCCGGCTTTCAGATTGCCGGGCCAAAAGCGCGGGAATTGCTGGGCCGGGTGACGCGGTCCGATGTTTCGGCTGAGGCTTTCAAATTTATGGACGTAAAGCGCATGACGGTGGGCATGGCAAACTGCATCGTGCAGCGTGTCAGCTACACCGCCGATTTGGGGTATGAGATTTACTGTGATCAAATGTCAGTCCGGCATTTGTGGACAACGCTTTCTGAGGCAGGCCGTGATCTTGGTCTGCGCCCATTTGGGATGCGGGCAATGATGAGCCTGCGGTTGGACAAATGGTTTGGGTCTTGGGGCCGCGAATTCAGCCCCGATTATACCCCGTGCGAAACGGGCTTAGACCGCTTCATCCGCTGGAACAAAGATGCCGATTGGATTGGCAAAGCGCCCGCCATGGCGGAAAAAGCGGCGGGGCCCGCGCGCAAGTTGGTGTCATTTGTGGTGCAGGCAACCGACGCCGATGTTGTGGCTTGGGAGCCGATCTGGCTGGAAGGTGCAGTCGTTGGGTTTTGCACCAGCGGTGGGTATTCACATTTCGCTGGGCTTTCTGTCGCGCAGGGATTCTTGCCAGCGGATAAAGTGCGCGACGGGTTGGCAGTAGACATTGAAATTCTGGGGGAACGGCGGGCCGCTAAGGTGCATCTGACGCCGCTGTTCGACGCTGACGGTAGCCGCATGCGGGGTTAGGGCAGCGGGTTGACGCATACCCGTGGCCGGGTCAGTGTTTGGCGATGAAAAACCCGTCATCTGATGCTGCAATTCTGATATTGGCTGCCGGGCGGTCCAGCCGTATGCGCGGCGTCGATAAACTGCTGGAACGCGTTGACGGGCAAATGTTGATCCGCCGTCAAGTCCAGGTGGCGCTGGCAACTGGTTTGCCGGTTTGGGTTACCCTACCGCCAGATCAACCGTTGCGCGCAGATGCCTTGCATGATTTAAATTGCATGCATGTTGAAGTTTCAGATGCAGGCCACGGGATTTCACACTCAATAAGGGCGGGAAATGCCGCCGTGCACCCGTCTTGCTGGCTGATACTTCTGTTGGCCGACCTGCCAGAGATCACCACCACTGATTTGGAAATGTTGATAACGGCTGCGCAGGAAGCGCCAAACGCCATTGTGCGGGCAACCTCAGATGCGGGAAAGCCCGGCCATCCGATACTTTTCCCCCCCCATTTGCGGGGCGAACTGACCGCGCTTTGCGGTGACGAAGGCGCGCGGGACATGCTAAAGCTGCATGCAGATGAAACAATTTTTGTGCCATTGCAGGGCAACCGGGCACTGACCGATTTGGATACGCCCGAAGATTGGGCCCGGTGGCGCCTTCAGCACATACCGAAATGCTGACTATTCTACCAGTTGCGACGCCTGTTCTTTGGTTAATGTTGTGCGGGCCGGCCGAAATGCAGCACGACCTTCCACTGTTTGCAAATCTGGGAAAATTTCGAAAATCTCGGCGCGTTGGGAATTTCCAAACCCTTTCAGAGAGGTATCCGTTGGTTGAAAGCTTTCGGTCCAGATACCGTCTGACAGTACAACTTCATGCCGATCAAACATGAAATGGATGTAAGTGGTCCCTATGCTATCAATGGACCGCACCGACACGCCCCCAACCAGATGCTTGGCCGAAACCAAAACCTCAGCCTCGTCAAACTGCAGAGCCGTGCGTTGATTGGCAACAAGAACACGGTGATTTGGGCTGATCATCACATCACGTTCGGGTAAATCGTTGCCAAGGCTGCCTTGACGCACAAGGATTGGTTTCAGATGCGGATGGGCGGTCATGCTACGCCAATCGATTTTCTTTTTACCAATCCACCGAATATCCTGAACCCCATTGTCCCGGGTTACGACCTTGTCACCCGCTACAAGGTTTTCAACATAGGTTTCCCCCCTGAGGGTTGCGATTTTCGCGCCGGGCGTAAAGCACGCAATGACCGGTTTCTCGGCACCAGTTGTTTGAGTGTTCATATCAGTGTCCCCGCCCAAAAGTAGGCCTTGCACACCCATTTTGCACTGCATTTAAATCGGGGCAAACGCGCACAATGCCACCGCCAACATTGCCTAAAACCTGGCAAGTCACCGTAGATTTCGTCTGCCGCAAATTATGCTGAACCGCGTAGACAAACCCGCTGATCAGCAGCAGAGCACAAGTTACGTTCGTCAGAAAAAACCAAGCAGTATCCAAAACAATCATTCCTTTAAACCACCCTTTACGCGCAACCAAATCTGCATCTGAGACAAACACTCGCCCAAAAACAGACCAAACAGCAGCAACGCAGGGGATAAATCGTTTCTTCCGATCTTGCCCCTAATTGAGCGATCAACCTGAAGATATGCTTAACGACTTTTCCCCTGCGCCACCTAAAACGAACCAACGCCTGCAAAGCGCATCACCACCAACTTACCACCCACCGAGCTACCTAAAAGAAACCAAACTCGTTACTCTTTTCGCACCGTAGACAGCCCATGCTTTATGTAATGCGGCGTGATTGTGGCAGCTTGCAAGTTGAAAAACTGAAGTGCGGGCGAGCGAATTTTATGCATTGCACGCACAGCGTGTATTTGTCGACGCACTTGGAATTTTGGCTACAATCCTAGCGTGTGGCGCAATTGAAAGCGCAGCAAATTTTTTGATTAACCCGCGCGGAATGCATCACTGTTTCCGTTAATTCAACGGACACAACTATGTCAATTTTCGGTCAGACCGACACAAATCTTGTGCAGTCGACGCAAATTGAGCAACAGAAAAACGATAGAGAGCTGATTATCCAATTAGCGGCACGATCGAGAAAGGTGATGGCAACTATCTCATCGTTGATTCGAATGAGCGATCCCATATATTGACAATGAAACATTGCATGACGCTAAATCCAGCCGGTCATAAGGAAAGTGGTGCCCAAGGCGAGATTCGAACTCGCACACCCGTTAAGGCGGAGGATTTTGAGTCCCCTGCGTCTACCGTTCCGCCACTTGGGCCACTGCGCGCCGTTTAACGGGCGGCGCAGGCGACGTCAATCGCCTGCGTAAAGTTCTTTAGCGTCAGCCATTGAAAGTATTGCAATCCGCGATTCTGCCAGATTTCAGACCCTGCATGAACCAGCCGGATCGCTGTTCTGATGTGCCATGCGTAAAGGATTCAGGCGATACGCGTTGGCCTGCATTGCGTTGCAAGGTATCGTCACCAATTTGCTTGGCGGCATTGATCGCCTCTTCCAGATCAGCGCGGTCGATGGTGCCGAAGGTTTGTGCCACATCGCGCGCCCAAATACCGGAAAAGCAATCTGCCTGCAGTTCGATCTGTACCGAGATGGCGTTGCTTTCCTCAGTGCTGACGTTTTCGCGCTGCGCATTGGCCTTGCTCAGAATGCCAAGTTCATCTTGCACGTGGTGGCCCACTTCATGCGCCACAACATAGGCATCGGCAAAATCGCCGCTGGCACCCAGTTGCTGGTCAAGTGTGGTGAAAAATTCGGTATCCAGATACACCTTTTTGTCGCCTGGGCAGTAAAACGGGCCAGACGTGCCTGATGCGTTGCCACAGGGTGACTGGGTGACGCCTTTATACAGCACCAGAATTGCCGGGGTATAATCGCGGTTCAACTGTTCCTTAAATATCTTGGCCCAGATCTCTTCAGTGTCCGCCAAGGTGACAGACACAAATTCGCCCGCTGCTTGGTCTGCCGCCGTGATTTCGCCGCCACCACTTTGCCCCGTTGGTGCAACGCCGCCAACAAAACCGGATACGTCCACATTAAAATACCACCCCGCCAGCAGCAGCAAAATGGCCCCAATGCCGCCGATACCTGCCGTTCGGCCACCGCCTGCAGTGCGGCGATCCTCGATATTGCGGCTACCGCGTCTGCCTTTCCATTCCATCGTCAAACCCTCATCGCCATTACGCGTTAACCCTAGCGGGTGACGATCGGCATGATAAGTCCCTTTCTCGCGGCATTTCTCTTGACGCGGATTGCCTCGCATGGGCATTGGGCGCAACTTGCGCAAAAGGGTCACGATGTTTCGCAAACTTTATGATTGGACGCTGCGTTGGGCTGCATCTCGCCATGCAGATAAGGCGCTGGCGGTTGTGTCGTTTGTAGAAAGCAGCGTCTTTCCGGTGCCGGCAGAGGTATTGTTCTTGCCGATGGTGCTGTCGCGGCCAGACCGTGCCATGCGGTATGCGATGATTGCATCAGTTGCATCGGTTCTGGGCGGCATTGCGGGCTGGATGATTGGATTTTATGGGTTTGACCTGATCGCACGGCCAATTTTGGAATTCTACGGCAAGGTAGATGAGTTTGAAGCGCTGAAGGCGCAGACTGGTGATGGCGCGATTTTAGTGATGTTGGTAACGTCAGGTTTGGCGCATTTGCCGCCGATGAAAGTGGTGACCATTCTGTCGGGTGTGATTGCGTTTGATTTAAAGTTGTTCATCCTGTCAGCAGTTGTGGCGCGAGGGGCCAAGTTCTTTTTACTCGCTTGGGCCCTGCGCAGATACGGCGCCGCTATCGTGGAAGTGATTGAACGACGTTTTAAGATAATTGCAATTGGCGGCGTGGCAGTGCTTGGTCTGGCTTGGGTTTGGTTGAAATATCTATGAGGCTTTCGATGACGCGCGTGCAGTTGAGTCTTCTTGCGGCTTTTGGGTCCGCAGCGCTGTTGGCGGGGGCGTTCACGTTTCAGGCTTTTGGCTATGCACCGTGCCATCTGTGCCTGCTACAGCGCTGGCCGCATGCGGCGGCGGTTATGATTGGCGTTCTGGCGATGGTCTTGGGGTGGCGGCTTTTGCCGTGGCTGGGGGCGGCGGCGGCGCTTACTGCAGCGGCGCTTGGACTTTATCACACCGGCGTTGAACGGCTGTGGTGGCAAGGGCCCACTACCTGCACCTCGGGGTCTATAGCGGGAGTTGATCCATCAGATTTGCTGAACCAGATCCTTGCCGCCCCGATTGTGCGCTGTGACGAGGTGGCATGGCAGATGCTGGGGCTTTCGATGGCGTCGTGGAATATGCTTGCATCTTTGGTGTTGGTGGGCATCTGGGTTGCGGCGGCACGCCGGGCCGCTTAACCCAACAGTCGTTGGTGTTCTTGCAGAGCAAAACGGTCTGTCATGCCGGACACATAGTCCGCCACGATGCGGGCGAGGACGGTTTCATCCTTTGCCGCGTCAACATCTGCGCGCCATTCTTGCGGCAGATGTTCTGGCGCTTCCATGAAAAGCGGGAACAGGCCATTGACCACCTCTGTCACCCGCGCGCGTTCCACCATCACTGAAGGCGCGCGGTACATGCGGGTGAACAGAAAACTGCGGATGGCTTTGAGTTCCTGATACAGCGGCTTGGAAAACCGAATGACAGTGCCTTCCATCGCGCGGATATCGTCCACGGATTTCGGCTGGGCGGCATCAAGGCGGTTCTTGGCGACGGCAATCACATCTTCAACCAAGCGGCCAAAGACGCGGCGCAATGCTTCGTGTCTGCGACGCATTTTATCAAGGCCGGGATACAGGGCATCGACCTCGGCAAATGCGGGGCCAGTGACGGGTAGGTCCATCAGGTCACCTTCCGTGAACAGGCCAGACCGCAGGCCATCGTGCAGATCATGGTGCGAATAGGCAACATCGTCGGAAATCGCCGCCACCTGTGCCTCGGCTGAGGCGAAGGTGTGCAACTCCAGCTCCCATTCAGCGTTCGCCTCGACCAGCGCATAGGGCAGCGAAGCTTGGTTGCGCGCGAAGGGGCCGATCAGCGGGCCGTTGTGCTTGGCAATGCCTTCAAGCGATTCCCATGTTAGGTTCAGGCCGTCAAAATCAGCGTAGTGACGTTCCAGCCGGGTGACGATGCGGATAGCTTGGGCGTTGTGATCAAAGCCGCCGTAGGGGGCCATCAGCGCACCAAGGGCATCCTCGCCGGTATGGCCAAAGGGTGTGTGGCCCAGATCATGCGCCAGCGCTATTGCCTCGGCCAGATCAGTGTTCAGGCCCAGAACGCCCGCGATGGTGCGGGCCACTTGCGCCACCTCGATCGTGTGGGTCAGGCGTGTGCGGTAATAATCGCCTTCATGTTCAACGAACACTTGGGTTTTGTGCTTTAGCCTTCGGAAGGCGGATGAGTGAATGATCCTGTCACGATCCCGCTGAAATTGGGACCGGAAGGAGGACATTCGCTCAAGGTGCAACCTACCGCGTGACGCGTCTGGTTGGCAGGCATAGGGCGCTAACATGATTGTGCCTGTTCTTGCAGGTTGGTTTGCTGCATCCTATATTCAACAGGCAGCACAAATGATATGGGTTTCACATGGCCACCCTTACCCTTCCCCCCCGTGTAACCGACCGTGCTTTTGCCCGGCTGGCGGAAATTGCCGAAACCACAGGTGATACACGCCCATTGCGGGTGGCCGTTGAAGGCGGCGGCTGTTCTGGTTTTCAGTACGACATTCGTTTGGACGATGCGGCGGGGGATGATCTGGTGCTGGAACAAGGCGAGCAACGCGTATTGGTCGATGCTGTATCATTGCCGTTTCTTGCCAATGCAGTGATTGATTATTCTGAAGAACTGATTGGTGCACGGTTTGTGATTGAAAATCCAAATGCGTCCAGTTCTTGCGGCTGTGGCACATCATTTTCTGTCTGATACCAAAAATAGCCGTGAAGATTTACCACCTTCGCACTGGCAGCATACACCAGTCACCCTATGTTCCGTTTTGCGACAAGACGTGGGGATACCAAACTATGCAATCGATTCTGATCCTTGGCTCTGGCCCAACGGTAATGCAGGCGAAATCTTGGCCGCGTGCTGGCTTTGACCATATCCTGGCGATCAACAACGCATGGCGTGTTCGGCCAGATTGGGATGCGCTGATTTATCCGTGGGATTTTCCAGAAGACCGCAGGCCCCAGCCCGGATTTGGCCAAACGATGATCACGCAAGAGAATTTTGTGCCGGCGCAAAACGCCTTTGGCGGCTTTGTCTATGGCGGTGGTACAATGGCATTTACGGCGGGCTACTATGCCTTGCACGCGCACTGCCCCCGGGTGATTGCGATGATGGGCTGCGATATGCATTACCCCAAACAGGGGCACACGCATTTCTACGGGACTGGCACCGCGGACCCGTTACGCGATGATCTGTCATTGCAATCGCTAGAGGCGAAATCCGCACGGTTGATGGTGCTCGCCGCGATGCGGGGCTGTGCCATGGTGAACCTGTCTAACGGCCCATCCCGGCTGGTGTTCCCCCGCACGGCGCGCGCGCAGTTGGGTCGTGCCACCCCGCAAATCTATTGCCCAGATTTGGCGGCTGAGGCGATGGACCGCGAAGCGGACCTTGGGTATTTTGTGGAGTCCGGCCGGTATTGGGAACATCTTGATCAGTTCGATCCTGTGGAACTGGCAAAGCTGGATGCGCTTTGGTATGCGGCGGCGACACAACCGTTGCGTATTAGCGCCTGACGCAGTTCTTGTGCCTGTCTCTGTGGCCCCTTAGAACAGGACAAACGCGGGGGTTAGCATGAAACTTGCCACTTTTAATATCAACGGTATCAAGGCGCGGATTGACGCGTTGCCGGGCTGGCTGGCATCAGCCAACCCCGATGCGGTGTGCCTGCAGGAAATTAAGTCCACCGATGAAGGCTTTCCGCGCGAATTGTTCGAGGCCATGGGTTACCGCGTTGAAACCCATGGCCAAAAGGGTTTTAACGGCGTGGCGATCCTGTCAAAACTGCCGCTAGAGGATGTGACCCGGGGATTGCCGGGTGATCTTGGCGATGAACAGGCTCGGTGGATTGAGACGACCGTAATTGGTACAAAAGCCGTGCGTCTTTGCAACCTGTATCTGCCCAATGGCAACCCGACCCC